>NZ_JAUZJP010000004.1:0-33323 GCF_032886435.1 Candidatus Phytoplasma stylosanthis | reverse complement strand
TGATAGATATTAATATTATGATGGTTAAGAAGATTATCTAAATAATTTCTGATATTCTTTTCTTTGTTGTTTTGTTGAAAAGGTAAAATACCACCTTCATAAATAGATTTATTTTTATCAAGAATTAATTTTTCATCAAAAATTTCTACAATTCCTGAACCTCGACAAGTTTCGCAAAATCCTTTCTTTTTATAAAAAGAAAATAAATTCATTTTATTTTCTAAAGAATGTAAAGAATGATTACTTTTGTTTAATTCTAAATTAAAACTTAATATTTTTTTTTTTTTTAATAAAATTAATATTTTTTCTTGATTTAATTTAATAGCTAATTCTAAAGATGAATTTAAACGACTTCGACTATCTTCTTGAATAGTAAAATGATCAATAATTATCGAAATATTATCTTCTGAATGAAAAAGAAAATTATCTAATTTTTTTTTATTTTCAAATATAATAATATTTTTATTAATAAAAAAACGATTGAACCCTTCTAGAATTAATTTTTCTAAAATTTCATTAATTTTTTCTTTTGGATTTTTTAGAATAGGGGATAAAACTACAATTTTTTCTTTTGGATAAGAAGTTAATAATTTATTTGTTATTTGTTCTATATTATATTTTTCAAATTTTTGATTACTCTCGGGATCATTAAAAACAGCTATGTGAGCAAATATTAATTGTAAATAAAGATATATTCCTGTTATCGTTCCAACTGTATCTTTAGAATTAGAAATAATTTTCTTTTTTTCGATACTAATAACAGGCGACAAACCTTCGATTAGATCAACATCTGGTTTTTTAATAGTTTCTAAAAATTTACGATCATGAAAATTTAAAGATTCTATAAAAATTCTTTTTCCTTCTTGATATAAAACATCAAAAACTAAAGAAGATTTTCCTGAACCAGAAATACCTGTAAAAACAACTAATTTAAATTTAGTAATTTCTAAATCAATATTTTTTAAATTATTTTCTCGAGCTTTTTTAATTATGATTTTTTCTTTTAAATTACTGTAATTCATTAATCTTCCTTTGTTGTTTTTAATATATTAAATTTTATAATTTTTTATATTTTTTTAATTTTTTCTATAATTTTATTTGAGATATTAAATTTTTTTAAATCTTGAAAAGAAGCATTTTTAATTTCATCTAGATTAGAAAAATTTTTCAATAATAATTGATATTTTTTAATTCCTAAATCAGGAATAAGACTTAAAATATTATAAGTATCTTCTGTTTTTTTTATTTTTCTGTGAAAACGAATAGTAAAATTATGTACTTCTTCGCTTAAACTTAATAAAAAACGAAATAATGAACTCTTTTTATCTAAAAAAATTTCTTTATTTTGGATAATTAAACTTTCCAATTGATGTTTATCATTTTTTTTCAATGAACCTAATTCAAAATCTTTAAATAAGGAATTTAAAATTTTATAACTAATATTAAATTGACCAATTCCACCATCAACTAAAATTAAATCTGGTAATTTTAATTGAAGATTTTTTAATTTTTGATAACGAAGTTTTATAATTGATTCTAAACAACTATATTCATTTGGAGTTTCAATATTTATTCTAAAAGAACGATAATATTTTTTTTGGAAACTATAATTTCTAAAAACAATCATTCCGCCAACAAAGAATTGTTGAAATAAATTAGAAATATCAAAGACTTCAATATAGTTAATGTTTTTATTAAATAAATGAGATAATTCTTTTAAAGCTTTTTCGACAAATTCAAATTTAAAACGATATAATAGGTTATATTTATTTAAATTTTCTTCTGCATTTTTTTTAGCTAATTGATAAAGTTTTTCTTTTTCTTGAATTAATGGAAAAGATATCCTTGTTTTAATTATTTTTTGAATTTTATTTTTAAAATTTAATAATTTCTTGCTTAAAATAATTTCTTGAGGAAGAATATTATTTTGGTAATATAAATTTAAGTAAGTAATAAAATTATCTATTGGATCGTCTATATAAGAAAAAACAATTTGATAATGATCAAAAATATTACCTTGATTCATTCTCAAAATATAAATTGAAATTTCGTTTGAATCATAATCAAGACCTATAATATCATAATTACTAGTATTTTTATTCAAATTAATAACTTGTTTGATAATAACATTTTTTAAGTGATAAAATATTTTTTTATATTCCATTGCTCTTTCATATTTTAATTCACTACTAGCTTTTTTCATTTCTTTTTCTACTTTTTTTATAATATTTTTATTTTTTCCTTTTAAAAAATCATTAATATTTTTTATATTTGTTGAATAATCAATATTTTGTCCATCATTACGACAAGGTCCTAAACACTCATTTATTTGATAATAATTACAAGGTTTTTGTGCTATTGGATTGCAACGACGTAAAGGATAAATTTTTTGTAACAATCTCACCGTTTCTCTTGCACTTTCGCTTTTTGGATAAGGACCAAATATAATTTTATCGGAAGGAATATTTTTATAATAAGACATTTTTAAACGAGGATGTTTTTCACGAGTAATTTCGATATAAATATAATTTTTATCATCTAATAATTTAAAATTATATTTTGGAAGATGTTGTTTAATTAAATTAGCTTCTAATAAAAAAGCTTCTATCTCATTATTAGTGATAATGTATTCAAAATCACAAACTTCTTTCATTAAATCACTAGTTTTTTGATTATGATTTCCTGCTGAAAAATAACTTTTTACTCTATTAAATAAATTTTTTGATTTACCGATATAAATAACATTATTTAAATAATTTTTAAATAAATAACAACCTGGTTCTTTAGGCAAAATTTGCACTTTATTTAATAAAATATTTATATCTTTTTTTTCTTTTTTTTTCAATGACATATTATTTTGGACAACCGTCCTAAATTATTTAATAATATAAATATTAAATCTTTTTTTTATAAATATATAAATAAATTCAAAAAAAATATAAATTTTTATTGTATTTTAAAATAGAAAATTTAGAAAATAAAAAAATAAGGAGTGAAAAAATAATAAAACTTTTCTGAAAATAATAAATTTATAAAGCTTTTTTAGTTTATTTAAATTTATCTTCCTGTGTATAATTATAAAAAAATAATAAAATTAATTATCAAAAAATTTAAAAGCGATTACTCTAAAACTTATCTCTTGACAAATATTACAAAAGAAAAATAAATTTCTTTTATTAATTTTTATATAAAATAATTTATTAATTAAAAAAATAAAACCATTAAACAAAATTACAATAATCATTTATTAAAACAAATAATAATAAAGATATAATTCTATAATGTTTTTCAAAATTCATGTTTCAATTAATAAATAATTTATACTAGATATTATATAATTTTAATTTAAATTCTTTTTTTAATTTACATTAAATAATTATTAAATTTATTTATTTTAATTTTTATTTTAATTAAAAAATAATTAAATAGATTTAATTTTTCAAATACTTTTTTAAAGATTAAAAAAATTTATAATAATTATTTTGGCTATTTTTTATTGAAAAATTTTATTTTTTGAATTATAAAATATTTTTGTTTAATTTTTATGATAAATTATATAAATAAATTTTTTAGAAATAAAAAAAAATATATCAAATAATTGTAAAAATTAAAAATAGAAATATTTATCCAATTAATTAATTTTATTGTTAAAAATTAAATAAAATTTTTCCCATTTTTTTTAAATAATAAATTAACCCTTTTACCAAATTCATATGGTAAACTAAAAAAAAACTTTTTTTTTAATTCAAATTGATACATTTTTTTTATTTTTTGAAATTCTTCTACATAAGAAGGACCTTTCATTGCTATAAAATAACTTTGATCATTTGTAACAAAAGAAGCTAATTTTAAAATCAAATCTAATTTTCCTAAAGCTCTGGCAATAACAAAATTATATTTTATCAAATGTTTTTCAATTCTATCATGAATAATAAAAACATTTGATAAATTTAAATATTTAACTAATGACTTTAAAAAATTAATTTTTTTTAAAGATGAATCAATTAAAAAAATTTTTAAATTAGGATATAAAATCTTTAAAGGAAGTCCGGGAAAACCTGCACCACTACCCAAATCACATAAATGTTCTATTTTTTTAAAATTAATAACTTTTGAAAGTAACAAAGAATCATAAAAATGTTTTAAATAAATATCTTTTTTTTGCAAAAGAGAAGTTAGATTTATCTTTTTATTATATTCATTCAAAAAAAAGTAATATTTTTCAAATTGTTTTAATTGCAGCTCATCTAAAAAAAAACTTTTCTCTAATAATTTATTAAAAGTCATTTTGAAATCTTTTTAAATAAACATTTAAAAGAGAAATATCAACTGGATTAACACCTAAAATTCTAGATGCTTGTCCAAGATTACAAGGTTTAATTAATGTTAATTTTTCTTTTGCTTCCATAGATAAATTATGAATTTTATTATAATCAAAATTTAAAGGAATTTTTTTATTTTCTAAATTTAAATTTTTTTGTACTTCTTTTTCTGTTTTAGAAATATAATCTTCATATTTAATTTGAATTTCTGTTTGTTCTAAAACTTCTTTTTCATATTTTTTTTCAATAAAAAAAGTTAAAATATCTATATTTATTTCTGTTCTTTTTAATAATTTATACAAACTAGTCTTTTCTTGAATAAAAGAATTATATTTTTTCAAATAATTCAAATTTTTTTCATTAGGTTCTAAAATAATTTTTTGTAAATCTTTTTTTAAATTTTCAATATTTAAACGTTTTAACTCGACTTTTTCATAAATTTCTTTTTCTATTAATCCAAATTCATATCCGTAAGAAGTTAATCTTAAATCAGCATTATCATGTCTTAGAAGTAAACGAAATTCTGCTCTAGAAGTTAACAAACGATAAGGTTCTTGAGTTCCTTTATTAATTAAATCATCAATTAAAACACCAATATAAGCTTCATTTCTTTTTAAAACTAAATTTTCTTTATTCTCAATTTTCAAAGAAGCATTGATACCAGCTATTAAACCTTGACAAGCTGCTTCTTCATAACCACTAGTTCCATTGATTTGACCAGCAAAAAATAAATTTTTAATCTTTTTAGTTTCTAAATTATAATTTAATTGATTAGGATTAAAAGCATCATATTCTATAGCATAAGCATATTTTGTAATCTCTGCGTTTTTTAAAGCTGGAATAGTTTTTAAAATTTTTTCTTGAACATCTTCAGGCATACTTGTTGAAAGTCCTTGTAAATACATTTCATCTAAATCTAAACTCTCTGGTTCAATGAAAATTTGATGTTTTTCTTTATCACAAAATCTAACAATTTTATCTTCAATAGAAGGACAGTAACGAGGTCCTTTACCTTCAGAATAACCACCATACATAGATGATTTATTTAAATTTTTTTTTATTAATTTATGTGTTTGTGAATTAGTATGTAATAAAAAACAAGGTTCTTGAATTCCTAAATCTTGAATAATTGATGGAGAACTAAAAGTTTGTAAAAAATTATCACCAAATTGAATTTTAGTTTTACTATAATCAATTGTATTTTTTTTTACTCTAGGAGGAGTTCCAGTTTTTAAACGAATAATTTCGAAACCATAATTTTTTAATTGTTTACTAATATTAAAATTAGTGGGAGTGTTATCCGGGCCTGAAACAATTCTTTTAGAACCGATTAAAATATTACTAGATAAATAAGTACCTGTTGTTAAAATAACTACCTTGCTATAAAAAATATCTCCATTACTTAATTTAACGCCTTTAACTTCGCCATTTTTTATTATTAATTCATTAACAAAACCTTCTAATAAAGTTAAATTATTATTTTTTTTTAACATTTCTAAAACAACTTTAGGATATTTAATTTTATCTATTTGAGCTCTTAAACTTCTAACAGCATGACCTTTAGAAGTGTTTAACATTTTCATTTGGATTTGGGATAGATCAGCTGCTTTTCCCATTATTCCGCCTAAAGAATCAATTTCTCTAACAACAACTCCTTTTGCTGGACCACCGATTGAAGGATTACAAGGCAAATAAGCAATCTTTTTTAAATCACCAGCAATTAAAACTGTTTTATGTTTTTTCGATAAAGCAAAAGAAGCTTCTACCCCTGCATGTCCTCCGCCAACTACAATAGCTTCAAAATTCATTTTTTTATTAAATTTCTCCTTTAATTTATAATTTTAAAAAAATATTTTTAAATTTTTAATTTAGAAAAATATTCTTTTTGTTTTTCTATAACATTAGAAAAATTTTCTTCACCTAAAAAAAGTTTAACTTTTCGAATCATTTCTTCAAATTTTTTTTGTTTATAATTTTTCAAATTTTTTTTTTGTTTAATATTTAAAAACAAAAAAGAAAAAATTAAAATAAATGTAAATAAAAAATAAAAAAAGAAAAAATTTTCTAAAATAAATTTATATGACAAAAAAAAGGAAAATAAATAACTTAAAAAAATAATTGAAAAAAAGTAGAAATTGTTTTTTTTAGATATTTCATAACTTCTTTTTAATATGTTTTCTAAAAATTCTATATAAAGAACATTAATTTCTTTTTGATATAAAATCTTAAATTCTTTATAATAGGAATCTTGAATAAAAACTCTACAAACATTACCTAAAATAGACCAAATTACATATTGTTTCATTTCTAAAAAATAATTACTATATTTACTTTTTTCTAAACTAAAAAATTCAATTTTTTTTTCTTCTCCATTATTATCATATTTTTCAATTCGAAAGGGTTCTCCTATAGCTGAATTAAAAATGAAAAAAAAAAGTTTATTTTTTTTCTCTTTTTTTTTAAAAAAAATATTCATTTATATTTACCTTTTTTTTATTAATAAATTAATACTAAAAATCTTCTTAAAAATCACTATTTACACAATAAAAAAACTTATGGCTGCACCAATTAAGTTCTGACCAGATTCATTTTTTTTTTGTTAAATAGTGATTTTTAAGAAGATTTTTTTTAAAATTTATTTTTTTCTTAAATCTAAAAAAAATTTTTTTAAAATAAATTTACTTTCATTTTCTAATAATCCTGAATTGAAAGATATTTTAGAATAAAATTTATTTTTCTGACTAAAAAAACTAATCTTACTTAAAAAACCTAATTTTTTATTAGAAGCACTATAATATATTTTTCTTACCCTAGCTTGAATCAAAGCACCAGTACACATCATACAAGGTTCTAAAGTAGTATAAATAATAATATCATTTAAAAATTTGTAATTTTTAAATTTTTTATTTAACTTAACCAAAATTAAAAACTCAGCATGACTAAAAAACAATTTACTTTTTTCTATATTATTATGAGATCTAGCAACAATTTTATTATTTAGAACAGCAACAGTACCTACGGGAACTTCATTTTTAGAAAAAGCTTTTTTTGCTTGTCTTAAAGCTTCTTTCATAAAAAAAAGATGTATTTCATCTACAGTCATAACAATATCATTTCTTAAAGATATATAAAAATCCAAATTTAACAGTTAATTTAAATTAAAAATATTAAAAAAAATAATTAAATAAAATAAATAAAAATTATATTTTAAAAAATAATTTTTTATTTATTTTTTACTATAGAATTGGAATTTCTTTTATATCATTTTTTTTATCTTTCTTTTCATAACGTTTTCTGAATTTATCTATTTGACCTGCTACAGTCACAAAAGATTGTTTTCCCGTATAAAAAGAATGACAATTAGAACAAATTTCTACTTTAATTTTTTTAGCAGTTGTCCCGATTTTATGTTTTTCTCCACAAGTAACACAACTTACCTCGATTTGATAAAATTCTGGCTGTTTTATTTTTTTTTTCATAAAAAAATTCCTTTATCATTAATTTTATAAATCGTATTTTAATTTTATATGCTTATAAAAATTTAATTTAGAAAATATAAACAATATATAAACAATAGGTAAAATAAATATTAAAAACAATTTCATTTAACAAACAAATTACTACTAGGTATTATAACATTTAATAAATGTATTTTAATGAATAAAAATATTATTAATTTTTATAAATAGGAAATTTTTTAGTTAAAAATAATACTTCTTTAGAAACTTCTTTAATAATTTTTTTATCTTTGTAATGATTTAAAACTTTATCAATTAATTTTGCTATTTTTATAAATTCCTTTTCTTCGAATCCTCTAGTAGTTAAAGCTGGTGTTCCTAATCTGATTCCACTTGTATAAAAAGGTTTTTCTTTATCAAAAGGAATAACATTTTTATTAACAATTATTTTTGCTTTTTGTAAAACTTCTGAAGCTATTTTTCCATTCAAATGAGGATGCTTGTATTTTAAATCAACTAAAACTAAATGATTTTCAGTAGTTCCGCTAATCAATCTATATCCTAATTTTTTTAAAGAATCAGCTAAAGAAAAAGCATTTTTAATCACTTTTTTTTGATAAACTTTAAATTCTTTTTTTAAAGCTTCTTCAAAAGCAACTGCTTTAGCAGCTATGATATGCATTAATGGACCACCTTGTATTCCCGGAAAAACACCTTTATTTACTTTTTTCATAATCTCTTCGTTATTACTTAAAATAAGACCACCTCTTGGTCCTCTCAAAGTTTTATGAGTTGTAGTTGTGACAACATCTGCACCAGCTGAAAAAGGACAAGGATGTAAACCGCAAGCCACTAAACCAGCTATATGAGCCATATCTATCATTAAATAAGCATTAACTTCATCAGCAATTTTTCTAAACTCTTGAAAATTAATAATCCTTGAATAAGCAGATGTTCCTGCAATAATCAATTTTGGTTTAACTTCTTTAGCTATTTCTCTAACTTTTTTATAGTCAATCATTTCTGTTTCTTTTTCAACACCATAACTATGTGCAAGAAAAAATTTACCAGAAAAATTTAAATTAAAACCATGTGTTAAATGACCACCATCATTCAAAGACATACCTAAAATAGAATCATTAGGTTTTAATAAAGCTTGAAAAACAGCAGCATTAGCTTGTGATCCTGAATGTGGTTGAACATTAGCAAATCGAACATTAAATAACTCTTTTGCTTTTTCAATTGCTATCTTTTCTATTTTATCAACATTTTCACAACCATTATAATATCTTTTATTTGGATAACCTTCAGCATATTTATTAGTTAAAATGCTTCCTTGAGCTTTTAAAACAAATTTAGAAACGAAATTCTCAGAAGCTATCAATTCCAAATGTTCTTTTTGTCTTTTTTTTTCCTTTTCAATAATTTTGAAGATTTCATTTCCAGAAGCAGAATAGTTCATTTTTTTATTAACCTTTCATTTTTAAAATTTAATAAACACGAACATAAAAAAACAACAAAGTTATTTTATTATAAATTAAAAAAAAATGATATACAAAAATTATAAACATTTAATTTTTATTAAAAAAAATATTTTAAAAAATTGTTTTTTGGTATGATTTAAAAAATATTAAAAAAGTTATTCATTTTTTTAAAAAAAATACTAATTTTAGAATTAAACATTTTTAAAACCAAAAAATAATTAAAAATATTTTTTTTTTATAATTTTAAATTTGACTAACTCAAGTTAGTCAAATTTAATTAATGATTTTATTTTAAAAAAATATTCTTTCATGTTCAAATTTATAAATTCTCTTTTTTTTCATAAGAAAAAAAAAATTTTTTCTTTTTTTTTTATAAAAAAAGTATGAATTTATATTTAAAAAAAATGATTAACTATAAAAAAAAAGTGACTAACTATAAAAAAAAAGTGACTATTTTTTTTAAAAAATTATTTTTTTTTACAAAAAAAAGAATTAAAAAGTCAAATAATAAAAAAATTATTCATTTTTTTTATATGCCAATAATTATAATAATTTTAATTTTATAAAATAATAATTACAAATTTTTTTAAAAAAAATAAAATATAATATTATTCTTCAAACACTGAATTAATTATTTTAAATTTAATTCAGTGTTTGAAGAATAAAATTAAAAATAAATAAAAAATTTAAACTAAATAAAAAATAAATAATTATATTTTTTATTAAAATTATTTTTTTAAAAAACAACAGTGTAAACATTTTTTATTTAAAAATGTTAGAACAGTGATAGAATAAAATATCTGTTATAATTTTAGTTGTAATAATTAAATATAAATAAATAATAATTTTTTTTAACAAAAAAATGGGTGGGACATTAATGAATACATCAAAAATAAAAATAGTTTATGATGGTTTGCAAGAAGGAAATATTTTTGATTTTGTTAAAAAATTCGAGAAATATAAAAAAGAAAAAATTGAAGAATTTATCAAAGACAAAAAAAAAGTATTTTTAATAACTAAAACAGTAAAATTTGGAGAAATATCTGATAAATCTGAAAATTTTTTAAAAAAATATTCAGATTTAGTAATAGGAGTAGCTGTTTCAGGAAATATAAACTACGGAAAAAATTTCGGAAAAGCAGGAGAAAAAATACAAGAAAAATTTAATATCCCTTTAATTCTTAAGTTTGAAGGAAAGGGCTTTAATGAGGATTTTATATATTTAAAAAAATGGTTAGATAATTTTTCGTTAGAAAAAAAAGAAGAAAAAATTCTTTTTAATAAAATTCCGCCTTGGATCACCTTAAATAATGAAATCATCGATGAACAAGGAAATATTAAAGATTTAAAAAAAGATCAAGAAGCTTTAACTATTTTTTTAGAAAAAGAAATTAAGATAAAATTAAAAAAATTTTCTACTTTAAAAGAAAAAATAGATTTTTTGATTAATAATGATTATTATGAAAAAGATTTTCTATCATTATATAATTGGGAAGAAATAAAAACTATTTATAAAATAGCTTATGATAAAAATTTTAAATTTACTTCTTTTATAGCAGCTTTTAAATTTTTTAAAGATTATGCTTTAAAAACAAGAGATAAAAAAGAATATTTGGAAAGTTATGAAGATCGACTAGTTGTTAATGCTTTATATCATGCTTCAGGAGATTTCGAAACTGCAAAAAAAATGATTCATAATTTAATAAATCAGAATTTTACCCCATCCACTCCTACTTTATTGAATAGTGGTTTAAAAAAAAGAGGAGAATTTGTTTCTTGTTTTCTGTTAGAAGCTGGAGATTCTTTAAATGATATAGCAAGAATTATAGAGTTTTCAATGCAACTATCAAAGATAGGTGGAGGAGTTTCAATTAATCTTTCTAATTTGAGAGCTAAAGGAGAAAGTATAAAAGGAATAAATAACTCATGTAAAGGTGTTATCGGTGTTGCTAAACTGCTCGATCATTCTTTTCGTTACGCTGATCAAATGGGACAAAGATTAGGAGCTGGTGCCATTTATTTAAACGTTTTTCATGCTGATATCGAAGATTTTCTCAATTCTAAAAAACTAAATTCAGATGAAGATATTCGTTTAAAAACTCTGTCTTTAGGTGTAGTTATTCCTGATAAAATGTTAGAATTAGCCAGAAAAAATGAAAAAATGGCTCTTTTTTATCCAAATACTGTTTATCAAGAATATAAATTAAATTTTGCTGATCTAAGTATTGAAATGAATAAGTGGTATGAAATTTTAATAAATAATCCAAAAGTCAAAAAAAGATTTATAAATCCTCGCGGTTTATTAGAATTAATCGCTCAGCTACAAGGAGAATCTGGTTATCCTTATTTAATGTTTTCTGATAATGTTAATAAACAAAACCCATTAGAAGATAAAATTAAATTTTCTAATTTATGTACTGAAATTTTACAACCTTCTTCGGCTTCTTTATATGCTCCTTATCATGAAAGAGAAAAAGATCAAATTGGAATGGATATTTCTTGTAATTTATCTTCTGGTCATATGACAAACATGATCAAAAATAAAGCTATTAAAGAAACAGTTTTTAGTGCGATGGACATTATGAATTCAGTTTCTTTAAAAACAAAGATTAAGCACGTTCCAGCTATTTATAAAGCAAATTTTTTAAATCGTAGTGTTGGATTTGGGATTATGGGTCATCATGGTTTTATAGCCGAGAATATGATTGATTTCGGAAGTCCAGAAGATCTCGAATTAATAAATGTTTTTTTTAACATGGTGAATTACTATTCTTTATTACATTCATCTTTAAAAGCTAAAGAGACAGGAGAAAAATTTTATCAATTTGAAAAATCAGATTATTATAATGGAAAATATTTCGAAAATAAAAAAGCTATTTATCCTACTTCTGAAAAAGTTAAAAAAATTTTCGAAGGAATTGAAATTCCTTCTGATCAAGATTGGTTAACTTTAAAGGAAAATGTTATTTCATATGGTTTATACAATTCCCATCGTTTAGCAGTTGCTCCTAATGGTTCTATTGGCTATATTATGTCAGCCACACCTTCCTTAACTCCGATTAAACAATTAATAGAAGAAAGAACTTATGGCAATTCTAAAACTTATTTTCCCGCTCCTTCTTTAAAAGAATATTCTTTTATGTATCAAACTGCTTACAAAATGGATAAATTTAAAATTATCGATGTAATAGCAACTGCTCAAAAGCATGTTGATCAAGGTATTTCTTTTGAATTATGTATTACTTCTGATGTAACAACAAGAGGTTTACAGAAATATTATCTCTATGCACACCATAAAGGGATCAAAACCCTTTATTATACTCGTACTCAAAAATTAAAAATTTTTGAATGTGAAAGTTGTGGCGTTTAATTTTTAAATCAATATTTATCAGAAAATTTTTTATAAAGTGAAATTTTTTGATATTTTTTTTAAAGGTAAATTAAATGAAAGAAAAAAAATTGTCAAAAGATGATATTTGGAAAAACATTTTGAAAGATTTATCTGTTATTTGTAACAAATATTTTTTTGAAGAAACTTTTTATAATGTTGAATTGTTCAAAATAGAAAACGAAACTTTTTTTATTTTAGTTGATAATGAATTTATAAAAAATAAAATTTTAAATATTTATTTAGATAAAATAAAAGAAATTTCACAAGAATATTTTAAAAAAAAAATGTATTTTGAAATTATTTGTAAAAATGAAATCAAAAATGAAAAAAAAAAAATAAAAGAAGAAGAAAAAAATTTAAATTTTTCTAATAAGGATGTTTTTTATGAATTTATTGAACATAATAATAATGAAAATTCATATGAAAATAAATATAAAAATAATTTAGATCCAAATTATACTTTTGATAATTTTGTTCCTGGTTCAAGTAATATTTTTGCTTTTGAAATATCAAAAAAAATTGCTCTTTCTCAAAAAGTAGAAATAAATCCTTTATATATTTTTGGATCAGTGGGTTTGGGCAAAACACATTTAATGCAAGCAATTGGTAATTATATTGTAAAAAAAAATCCAGAAAAAAAAGTTTTATATATTAAAGTAGATGAATTTATTGAAGACTTTACCAGTAATTTAAGAAAAGGAAAAATGGATTTTTTTAATGATAAATACAGAAATATTGATGTTTTACTAGTAGACGATATTCAAACAATATCCGAAGCTACTCGCAGTCAAATGGAATTTTTTAAAATTTTTGATTATTTAAATTTTAAAAAAAAACAAATTGTTATTACAAGTGATAAACCAATTTCTGAATTAGATAATATCATGAAAAGACTAACTAATCGTTTTAAGGCAGGTTTATTAGTAGATATAAAAAAACCTGATTTTAAACATCGTTTAGATATTTTAAAAAAAAAAACATTGAATATTCAAGGTAATAATATTTTTAAATTAAAAAAAGAAATTTTAAAATTCATTTCTATTAATTTTTATGATAATATAAGGGAAATGGAGGGAGCTTTGAATAGACTTTTTAATTATTATCAAATTTATCAATTAGAAATTAATTTAAAGAATACAAAAGAAGCTTTACAACCTCTATTGAAATATAAAAAAAATATTTCTCAAGAAGAAATAGATTCTGAAAAAATAAAAAATATAGTAAGTCGTTTTTATAATATCAATGTTAAAGATTTAGTAAGCAAAAAAAAAAATTCTAAGTATACTTTACCAAGACACATTACAATTTATCTTTTAAAGAAAATAAATAATGTTTCTTTTAAAATGATAAGTTTTCTTTTAGATAAAAAATATTCTTCCGTTTTTAAAGCTTTTAATAAAATTAAAAAAAAAATTGAAATGAACGAAGAATTAAAAAAAGTTATAGAGTTTATTTTAAAAAAAATTAATGATCAAAAAAATAATTTCGAGGAAATAAAAAATTAAAAATATGGATTTCGAAATAAAAAAAGAAGTTTTTACTTATCATTTGAATCAAATACAAAAAATACTACCTCATAAAACTTTTTTCCCTGTTTATTGTTATATAAAAGTAACAGCAAAAGATAATTTTTTATTTTTAGAAGTTAACAATGTTAATTTTGTTGCTAAAATCAGAATAGAAGATGATAGTTTAAAAATAAAAGAAGATGGAATTTTTGTTTTATTAGGAAAAAATTTTATAGATATTATAAAAAAAATAGATTTTGATTTTATTAAAATAAATTCTATCGAAGATAATTTTCTAATTATTAATACTAATTATTCAAAGTATAAAATTAAATTAATTGAGTTAAATAATTTTCCTTCTTTTGATTTTTCTTTTGATCATGAAAATTTTTTTGAAATAGAAGTTTATTTATTTAAAAAAATTATTGAGGAAATTATTATTGTCACTTCTAAAGATAAGCAAAAAAATATATTAACAGGTATTAATTTAATTTATAAAGCACCTTTTTTAATTTCTTTAGCTACAGATTCTTTTCGATTAGGACAAAAAAAATTACAAATAGAATTAAATTGTTCTGATTTTGATATTGTTATTCCGGGAAAGAGTTTAGAAGAATTAATCAAACTTTTAGAACATCAAAAAGATAAAATTGTTCAAATACATATTACAGAACAAAAATTTTTTTTAAAAACAAATTCTTTATATTTTCAATCTTCTCTTTTAGAAGGTAATTTTCCTCGTACTGATTTAATTCGAAAAGAAAATTTAATTCATTTTTTTACATTAAATAAAAATAATTTGATTAAAATATTAGATAGAGTTTCCTTATTTTTACCAAGAGACAGAGTTTTTTTAGATAACATAGTTGAATTCAGAATTAATAAAGATAAAAAAATAGAAATTTATTCAAACAGTGAAGAAATCGGCAATGCTTTAGAAGAAATAGAAACTTTAGGAATTTCAATTGATAAAAAAACAAATGTTTTTTTTAATATAAAACATTTAGAAGAAGTTTTAAAAGTTTTTCCTACCCAAGAGATTACCTTTTTTTTTGAAAATTCAAAAAAATCTTTTTTGATTAGCAGTGAAGAAGATGAAACTATTTTATATTTAATTTCTCCTTTTTATTTATAATTTTTAGATTTTAAATTTTTAGAGAAAATGTTTTAAAAAATATATGAAAAGAAAAAAAATAATAATAATTAAAAATAAAGGAATAAGTTCTTTATTTTCTTTATTTAATTTTAAATTAAAAATATTTTGCTTATTTTTATTATTTTTATCAATATACGCTTTTTTTGGAGATTTAATAGTTTCAAAAAATACACCATTTAGTAATATATATTTTTATTTTACTTATCAAACGATTATTACTGTTTTATTAGTTTTAATTTCGTTTTTTTTTAAATTTAAAAATCAGGAGAGATATTCTATATTTATTTTTTTAACTGTTGTTAATTCTTTATTAACTTTTTTAGTTTATAATTTAATTTTATTTCCAATTTGGAAAAAAGAAAAAAATATTTTCTTAATATTTTTGGAAAAATATCGAGAATCAGATAAAAAATGGGAAAATATTCTTTTAGAAAAAAATTTTTTTAGTATTTTGCAACATTTCTTCTTGCCTATTTGTTTTTTTTTATTTTTTTTCTTTTTTATACCTTTTTCATTAAAAAAAATTAGATATTATTTTTATACTTTTTTGCATCCGATAATTTATTTATCTATATTTTATTTAATTCATGCATTTGATATTTTAGGAAAAAATAAGCATTGCTCAAATAATATTTTCAATGAAAAAGAAGAATGTTGGTTACCTTATCCAAATATACAATGTATTTATCATGGAAAAGTTTTTTTTCATGTTGATGTCGAAAAATTAACAAACACAAATTTATTTTTTTTAAATTTCTTAGTTTTTGCTAGAATAATGATTTTAACTTTTTTCTTTTCTTTTTTATTTATCTTAATTTTTGAATTGAAAAAAAGGTTCATAAAAGATAATGTTATCAAAATATAAAAAAAGGTTGGTCACAGGAATTAAACCAACAGGAGAATTAACTTTAGGAAATTATTTAGGAATAATTAAACCTTTTCTTAGTTTTCAAGAGAAATTTTTAAGAGAATATGAATTTTATTTTTTTATTGCGGATTTACATGCTTTAACTGATTTTCAAGAACCAACTTTTCTTAAAGAAAAAACTAAAGAGATGTTATATCTACTTTTATCATTAGGCATAGATTTAGATAAAACTAATTTATTTATTCAATCATCAATTCCTCAACATACTTATTTAAATTACATTATGGAATCTACTTCTTATTTAGGAGAATTAAAAAGAATGATTCAGTTTAAAGAAAAAAAAAAATCTTCTCAAAATACGAGAGTTTCTCTTTTGACTTATCCTCTTTTAATGTCTTCTGATATTTTACTTTATGATGCTGATTTTGTTCCTGTTGGTTCTGATCAAAAGCAACATTTAGAATTAACTCGTAATTTAGCAAAAAGATTTAATAATTTATATGGACAAACTTTTGTTATCCCACATACTTTGCAATTAGGAACTATTATTCAATCTTTAACTTGTCCTAATAAAAAAATGAGCAAAAGTTCTTCTGATAAAGGATGTATTTCTATTTTAGAAAATTTAGATAATATAAGAAAAAAAATTCTAAAATCTGTTACTGATTCTGAAAATAATATTAAATATGATTTAGAAAAAAAACCTGGTATAAGTAATCTTTTGAATATTTATTCTTTATTAAAAGATTGGGATTTAGAAAAAACTGAAAAATATTTTCAAAATTTTTCTTATAAAATTTTTAAAGAAAAGGTTGCAGAACTTTTAATTAAAGAAATATCTAAAATTCAAAATAAATATTACTTTTTAAGAGAAAATATTAATTTAAATCAAATTTTAAAAAAAGGAACAGAGAAAGCTTTGATGATAGCAAATAATAAAATAAAAGAAATTCAAGAAAAATTAGGAATAAATGTTTTTTAATATTTCAAATTTAAAAATAAAAACTTTTTTTATTTTTTATTTTAATATATAATATAGTTATGAATGAAGAAATGAAATTGATTTTAGCAATAGTTTCTGGCGAAGACGAGAATGAGGTAAGTACTTTTTTAAGTAAAGAAAATTTTTTTCATACTAAGTTAGAAACTAAAGGTGGATTTTTAAAAGAAAGAAATGTTACTTTTATTATTGGTTTTAAAAAAGAAAAATTGGAACAGGTTTTAGAAATTTTTAGAAAACATTCTAAAACTAAAACTCAATTGATTCCAAGTAATATTTTTAATGAATTTAGTGCTTATTTTCCTTTAACAACAGAAGTATCTGTTGGTGGAACTACTATTTTTGTTATCGATGTAGAACAATTTTTGAAAATATAAGGTTTTTTAGAAAGGAAAGAAGGTTTTATTTATATGTCTTTAAGTAAAGAAGAAAAAAAAGAAATAATTATAAAAGAATCTCATTTCAATAAAAATAATGTTTTAATTCAAGAACAAATTAATTTTTTATCTTGTGAAATAGAAAAATTAAATAAACATTTAAAAGAACATCCTAGCGATTACCATTCTAAACGTGGTTTATTAATTAAAAATAGAAAGTTATCTTGTAGAATAAAAGAATTAAAACAATATTTAAAAGAAAAAAAATCTTGAGATAATGATAATTTTATTTTGAATGTTACTTATGAATTAAAAATAAAAAAAGAAGTATTTTTTTCTTTTAAAATAAAAAAAACTATCTTAAAATTAATTAAGGTAGTTTTTTATTTTTATTTTTTATTCATTGTGGAGCGAATGAGGGGAATCGAACCCCCATTTTATGCTTGGCAAGCATAAGTAATAACCATTATACGACATTCGCAATATATTATAAAATAAAATAAATAAAGATATATAAAAATTAAATTTTAATATTTTGAGAAATAAATTACAAAATTATTATAGCATAAAACATAAAATAAAGCGAAAAATGATATTATTTGGTGCCCTTAACAAGAATTGAACTTATATTTCATCATTACCATTGATGTGTTTTACCATTAAACTATAAGGGCTTTGTTCATTTGTTTATCATTTTTATAATTTTAACATATTTTTTTTTTATTTTAATACTTTAAATATATGTTTATTTTAAAAATAAATGATATATAATAAAAAGGGTGTTTCATCTAAATTTATATAAAAAAAAGGAGTTTTAAAAATTAATTAATGGAAAATAGAACAAAGGTTAAATTCCAAGGCGTTGTAAAATGGTTCGATATAACTAAAGGTTTTGGTTTTTTAAAATCAGTAAAACCAATCGGAGAATTTTTATACAATCAAATTGAAGAGAATTTTTCGATAGACGAATCGGAAATAGATCAATTTATTAATGAAAGAGAAAATTCCGAACTTGATTTATTTTGTCATTCTAATTCTATTATTGAAGGTAATGAAGAAGCTGTTCCAGATCATTATCAAGGTAATAAATATAAAAAATTAAAAGAAAATGATAAAGTAGAATTTTTTATTAAATTAGTTAGAGGAAGAGAACAAGCTTGTTATATTGTTCTAGTTTAATTTTTTTTAAATAAAAAAAAATTATATTAAAAAATTAAAAAAAGATTATATAATCTTTTTTTTTTAATTAAAAAAATATATTTTTTTTAATTAAAAAAAAATATTGTAAAAAAATAAGGACTTTCAATGAAAAAATTTAGTAATGAATCCGTTACCCAAGGACATCCTGATAAAATAGCAGATCAAATTTCAGATGCTTTATTAGATTTTTATTTAAAAAAAGATCCCGATTCTAAAGTGGCTATTGAAACAATAGTTACCGATCAAAAAGTAATTATTTTAGGTGAAATAAAAACTTCAATTAATTTAGAAAAAACTCTAATAAATAAAATTATAAAAGATGTTATTAAAGATATTGGATATAATCAAGAAATAGACAATTTTTGTTATCAAAAGGTATCTATTTTAAATTTTATTCGCGAACAATCAGAGGAATTAACAAAGGTAATAAATAAAAAAGGCGCTAACGATCAAGGTTTAATGTTTGGATACGCAACTAATGAAACAGATCTTTTTTTACCTTTAGGTTATTTTATTGCTCGAAATTTATCTTTGAAATTAACCGAAGTAAGAGAAAAAAAAATTATTCCTTTTTTAAAACCTGATGGAAAAACTCAAGTTACTTTAGTTTATGATAAAAATAATAAACCTCTTTATCTTGATTCAGTTGTTATTTCGATTCAACATAAAAAAGATATTGATCAAAATTTGTTAAGAAAAGAAATTTTTGAAAAAGTTATAAAAATAGTTATTGAACCTTCTTTAATTAATAAAAAAACTCGTTTTTACATCAATCCTTCCAATAGTTTTGTTATTGGTGGTCCTGATGCTGATACTGGTTTAACTGGAAGAAAAATTATTCAAGATACTTATGGAAGCGAAGCGCGTCATGGTGGAGGTTCTTTAAGTGGTAAAGATGCTTCTAAAGTTGATAAAAGCGGTTCTTATATGGCTAGATATTTGGCAAAAAATATTGTTGCATCTGGTTTATGTGATAGATGCGAAATTCAACTTTCTTATATTATTGGTTTAGAAAATCCAGCAGGTGTTTTTTTAAATACTTTTAAAACTAATAAAGTTCCAGAATTTTTAATTCTTGAAACTATTGAACAAAATTTTGATTTAACCCCGCAAGGAATAATCAAAAAATTAGATTTAAAAAAACCTTTATTTCAAATAACATCTCGTGAAGGACATTTCGGAAGAAAAGATGATTTGTTTACTTGGGAAAAAATAGATCAAGTTTTACTTTTTTCTAAATTATTAGATTTTAAAAAATAATAATTAAAATTTATTAATTTTTAAATATTTTATTTTTTATAAAAATGAATATAATTTAGTTCATTTTTATTATTTTTTTAAAAAAAGGAATTGTATGAAAAATTCTAAATTAGTAAAAGAAATTATTCCACGTAATATTGATTTTGGTAGATGGTATCAAGAAGTTTGTTTAAAGTCAGAATTGATTGATTATTCAGATGTTAAAGGTTTTTTTATCTATTTACCTTATGGTTATTCAATATGGGAATCTATTAAAAAATTTGTTGATAAAAAATTAAAAAAAACTAAACATGAAAATGTTTATTTTCCATTATTATTTTCAGAAAATTTATTTCAAAAAGAAAAAGAACATATTCATGGTTTTTTTAATGAATCTTTAATAATTAAAGAAGTTAGTCAAAAATCTTTAGCACAAAAATTAATTATAAGACCTACTTCTGAAGTTTTATTTTCTCAATATTATTCTAAAAAAATATTTTCTTATCGTGATTTACCAAAATTATTTAATCAATGGACTAATGTTGTTCGCTGGGAAAAAAGTAGTAAACCTTTTTTGAGAAGTAAAGAATTTTTATGGCAAGAAGGTCATACTGCTCATGCTACTAAAAAAGAAGCTTTGTCTGAAACTCTTTCTATATTAAATTTATATAAAAAAATGGGAAAAGAAATTCTTGCTATTCCTTTTATTTCAGGAAAAAAAACTCAATTAGAAAAGTTTAAAGGATCTGAATTAACTTATTCTATAGAAGCTTTAATGTATGATAAGCAAGCTCTTCAAGCAGGAACTTCTCATTATTTGGGAACCAAGTTTTCTAGAGTTTTTGATATTAAATTTCAAGATTCTGATCTTAAAACTAAATTTGCAGAACAAACTTCATTTGGTATTTCTACAAGATTAATAGGAGCCTTAATTATGGTTCATGGAGATGACGAAGGATTGGTAATTCCACCTTATATTTCACCTATTCAAATAGTTATTATTCCTATTCAATTAAAAAATTCGGAAGTTTTAGAAATATCCAAACAAGTTTATAAAAAATTATCTAAAAAATACAAAGTTATTTTAGATCAACAAAATAAAAGTATCGGTTGGAAATTTAGTTACTATGAATTAAAAGGTGTTCCTTTAAGAATCGAAATAGGATTAAAAGATTTAAAAGAAAATAATGTTATCGTCTTTATAAGACATAATTTTCAAAAAAAAATAATTAAAATAAATGATTTATTTAAAAAAATTCCTTTTTTAATGAAAAATATTCATAAAGAAATGTTTCAAAAAGCTTTGAATCATTTAAATCAAAATATATTAGAAGTAAGAACTTATGAAGATTTTAAAAAAAATATTAAAAAAACAGGTTATATTAAAATAAGTGTTTACGAAAACGAAGCAGAAAAAATTATCAAAGAAGAAACAGGAGCAACAGCTAGAGTTATAGTTAAACAAAAATTAATTACCAAAATATGTCCTGTAACCAAAAAAAAAGCTAATCAAACTATTTTATTTGCTAGAGCTTATTAGTTTTTATAGTTCATAATTAATTTTTATTATAAATATATTTATTTTTTTCATGTTACAATTAAGATATACAAAGTGAGAATTAAAATTATAATAAGAAATAAAACAATAAAAATATTATAATTTTAATTTTTGTATTTTTAAATTATTTTTTTACTTTTGAAGCTGGTGTGGCGAAATCGGTATACGCATTTGACTCAAAATCAAACGAGGTTATACTCATGTCGGTTCGAATCCGACCATCAGTACCAATAATTATTTAATATTTATCACATTGTTATGTGTTTTTTTATTTTTATATATGTTTTTTCAAATAAATATAATACAAAAGTTTTAAAATTTTTTTAAAAGAGTGAAAAAAATGTCTTTAAAAAAAGATAATAAAAAATTTGATTTATTTTTAAAAAGTTTTAATGATGCAAGATCTACTCATTATGAACTAAAAGAAGTTTTTGTTTATAAAAAAAAAGAAAAATGGGTTTTAAATATTTTTTTTAAAAAAAAAGATATTGATTTTTTAGAACAATTTGAACAAGAAGCATTAGAGTTTTTAAAAGAAAAAATTGAAATAGTTGAAAATTTAGAAATAGATTTTGATTTTCTTTTTTTAAGATTTAATGGCATTTTGGATGAAGAATTATGGATAAGAATATTTAAGTATCTTTTAAAAAAAATTATTTTAAAAAAAGAACAATATAATGCAAATTTTTTATCTTTTGAAATTAAAGAAGTTGATTTTTGTAAAAAAATATGTCGAATAAATTTTAAAAATGGAAATTCAGAAATATTAGAATTAATAATAAATGATTTTGAACAATTATTAAAAAAAGAATATGGTTTTAATTTAGAATTTTCTGTAGAAAAAGATAAAGGAATAAAGATAGAGCCTTTGTATAATAAAAAAAATTATTTAAAATTTTCAGATATTCCCTATTCATTTGCAGAAGTAAGAGAATTTAAAGAAAAATATAATTTTTTTTGGATTAAAGGTTATATTCAAAATTTAACAAAAAAAGAAACTCAAAATAAACATATTTTGTTGTCTTTTTATTTAATAGATCCAGATACTAAAAATGATTCTATTTTTTATAAAAATTTTTGGAATCCTCATAATGAAAAATATAAGATTTTAGAAAAAGATTTTCAAGAAGGTGTAAAAGTAGAAATTTTATCTTCTTTAGAAGAAAACAATTATAAAAAAGAAGATTTTTTTTTTAAACAAACAGATTTAACAGAATATCAAGTTTTAGATCATACTCCTTTTCATTTAAAAAGAAAAGATGATTATTCAGGACAGAAAAGAATTGAATTCCATGTTCAAACTAAAATGTCTGATTTGGATTCTGTAACTAGTGCTGCAAATTATATTGAAATAGCTGAAAGATGGGGTCATAAAGCGATCGCTTTCACAGATTATAATGGTCTTTATGCTTATCCTGAAATTAATAATTATATTAAAAATAAAAAGATAAAACCTATTTTAGGTGTTAAAATAGATTTTTTAGAAGAAAATCCAATTTTTGTTACTAATCAAGAAAAAAATTTACATTTTGAAAATTTTATTTTAAAACAACATAATTATGTTGTTTTTGATATTGAAACTACTGGTTTATCTAAAACAAGAGATAAAATTATTGAAATATCAGCTATTAAAATAGAAAATGGTGAATTAACAGAAAAAATTTTTGATCAATTAATCGATCCGCAAACAGAAATAAATGAAAAAATTACAGAATTAACAAAAATAAAAAATGAAGATTTAAAAAATAAACCTTTAATTAATGAAGTTTTACCAAATTTTTTAAAATTTATTGAAGGTTATGTTTTAGTAGCACATAATTATTCTTTTGATATAGGTTTTTTAAATGAAAAAGCAAAAGATTTAAAATTATCTTTCAAAGAATATCCATTTATAGATACTTTGTCTTTGAGTCAAAAATATTTTAATGAAGATTTAAAATTTTATAGATTAAAAAATCTAGCTAAATTATTTAAAATAAAAACAGAATTTTTTGATGATAACTACCACAGAGCTTTATTTGATTCTAAAATTACAGCATCAGTTCTATTAAAAATGTTTGATCAATTAGAAAAAAGACAAATTGTTTCTTTTTATGATTTAAAAGGACCAATTAATGGAATTTTCGAAAAAACTTATAATGTTAATCTTTTGGTTCGTAATCAAAAAGGTTACCAAAATTTGTTTTTTTTGGTTAGCGATGCATTAACTAAAAATTTTTATAAAAAACCTAGATTACTAAAAACTATTTTTGAAAAAAATAGAGAAGGTTTATTAATAGGAAGTAGTTCTTATCAAGGTAATGTTTTTGAAGTTGCTTTAAATCAAAACGATGAAGAATTAAGAAAAGTTATTTCTTTTTATGATTATATAGAAATTCAACCAGTAAATTGTTATAAACATATTATTTATGATTTAACTGGTGATAACGAGCAAGAAGGTCGTAAAATTATTCAAGAAATTCTTTTAAAAATTATTAAAGAATCTAGAAAACAAAATAAAATAGTTATTGCCACAGGTGAAGTTCATTATTTACATCCTTATGAAAAAATTTATAGAGAAATTTATATTAATGCTAAATTAGTTGGTGGTGGTTTGCATCGACTTTCCAAGTATAAATCAAAAAATTTACCAGATAATTATTTTTTAACTACTAAAGAAATGTTAGATTCTTTTGATTTTATTAAAGATCAAAAGTTAAGAGAAGATTTAGTTATTCATAATACTCATTTATTAAATGACAAAATTGAAAGAATTAAAATGTTTCCTCAAAAACTTTTTTCACTTAAAGATAATACTTTTTTAAATAATCTAAATATCAAAAGTATTAGAAAAGAGATTAACAATTTAGTTCAAAAAAAATTAAAAGAATTATATGGTGAACATTTACACCCTTTAGTTGAAAAAAGAATAAATAAAGAATTAAAAAGTATTATCGGAGATAAAGATAAAAAAAATGTTAATAATAATATTTCTCCGATATATTTTTTAGCTTACCTTTTAGCTAAAAAATCGATAGATAATGATTATCCAGTAGGTTCTCGTGGTTCTATTGGTTCTTCTTTTGTCGCAACACTTTTAGAAATAACAGAGGTTAACCCTTTAAAACCTCATTATTTATGTTCTAAATGTCAATATACAGTTTTTCCTCAAATGTATCAAGAACAAAAAGAAGATGAAAGTTTCAAAAAATATATAAAAAAATACATAAAAAATAATAAAAATGATTTCAATGATTATAGTAGTGAAATGAATATTTTATCGGGTTATGATTTATCTAATAAGAATTGTCCTTTTTGTAATAAAAAATTTTCTAAAAATGGTCAAGATATACCATTTGAAACTTTTTTAGGTTTTCAAGGAAATAAAATCCCCGATATTGATTTAAATTTTGCTGGTGATTTTCAATCTAAAGCTCATGATTATATGAAAGAATTGTTAGGTGAAGATTATGTTTTCAGAGCTGGAACAATTCAGACAGTTGCTCAAAAAACTGCCTTTGGATATGTTAAGGGATTTATTAAAGATAAAGATTTAATTAACAAAATTAGGAATTGTGAAATTTCTAGAAGATCTTCAATTATTGAAGGTGTTAAACGTTCTACAGGACAACATCCAGGTGGAATTGTTGTTGTTCCTAAAAAAAATAGTATTTATGAAATTACTCCTATTCAATTTCCTGCTAATGATACATTATCCTCTTGGAAAACTACTCATTTTGATTATCATTCTTTTGAAAATAATTTATTTAAAATGGATATTTTAGGACATGATGATCCTATTTTAATTAAGTTTTTTATGGATTATGTCCATAATAATCGTGAAAAATTTCCTTTTTATTCTTATCGCGATATTCCTGTTGATGATCCCGAGGTTTATAAATTATTTTCTAATGAAATTAAAATTTCAAATCAAAAAGAAATAACAACGATTGCTATACCAGAGTTCGGAACAGAATTTGTTAAAACAATGTTGAAAGATATTTATCAAAAAGAAAAAAATAAATTTAATTTTGGAACTTTGGTTAAAATTTCTGGTCTTTCTCATGGAACTGATGTTTGGATAAAAAATGGAAAAGATATTTTAAATCAAAAGGGAGATTTTACTTTTTCTAAAGGTGAAAAAGTTTTTTTTAAAGATATTATAGGTTGTAGAGATGACATTATGTTGTATTTAATTAAAAAAAACATTGATCCTTTAAAAGCTTTTGAAATTATGGAATTAGTTCGAAAAGGGCAACAAAATTCTGATATTAAAACTTGGAATGAAAAAATTTCTTTAATTAAAGAAAATACTAAAATTCCAGATTGGTATTTTCAATCTTTAACTAAAATTAAATATCTTTTTCCTAAAGCTCATGCTGCTGCTTATGTCTTGATGGCTGTTAGAATTGCATGGTTTAAGGTTTATCATCCTCTTTTATTTTATAGTGGTATTTTTACTAAAAGATTAGAACAATTTGATTATAAATTAATGTTAAAAACATCTTATGAAATTGATTCTAAAATCAAATCTTTGATGAAACAAAATCAAAAGAAAAAGATTACTTATCAAGAACAAAGTCTTATTAATACTTTAAACGTTGCTTCGGAAATGTTACAAAGAGGTTTTAAATTTTTGCCAGTTGATTTAAATAAATCTAAGGCTTTTGAATTTGTTATTTATAATGATGATTCTTTAATCATGCCTTTTATTATAATTGATGGAATAGGAGAAATAGCTGCTAATAATATTGTTAATGAAAGAAATAAAAAAGAATTTACTCAAGCAGATTTCCATAAGAGAATAAAAGTAAATAAAACTGTTTTGAAAATAATTACAGAAGAGTTAAAATTGGTTGATAAATTACCAATAGGAGATGGATTAAATTGATTTAGATAAATAAAAAATATTTATTTTTCTATTTTCTTTTTTTATTCTAAATTAATTTTTTCTAAAGAACTGTGATAAAAAGTTTTCTACATAATATCTTTTTTATTTTTATTTATAAGTTATTATTTTTTATTTTATTTATTATATATTTTTATTTTCAAATCCCAGGGAACAGATTGTTATTATCTATTTATAATATATTATAATGTGTGATATATTAGAATATCTTATAAAGATATTATAAGATAAGAAAGGATTTATTACTTATTTACATTATGTTTAAAGTTATATTAACATTTGTTTTAGCATTTATTTTAGGATATGTCGTAGGAACTTTTTTTTATATATATTCATTACAAAGTGTTATCGAAGGAATGGGAATAGATTTAGAATTGTCTTTTAAATTATTAAAAATTCCTAATAAAATGGTAAATTTGTTTAAAAAAGAACATTTTTTATTTAAATATTGGCAATTTTTTAATGATATTTATTTTAATATTACAAAAAAAATTAAATAATAATCAGGTTTATAATTTAATAAAACAAATTAAATTATATCTCGATTGTAAAGATACTGACGAGATATACTTAAAAAAATATTTTTTTACATTGCTTATTTTAAAACTTACTTATAAAAATAAGATAATAAAAGATGAAAATATCATTTCTTGTTGTAATCAAGAAGATTTAACTGTTTTAACAAATGATGATTATAATAGAACATTCAAAAGTTATAAATTTTCTATTTCTTTATGGAATCATGATAATTCTTTTGAAAAATTAATTTTATTTACAAAACAACATATTGATAAAAATACAGTTTTTATTAAAATTAAAGAAAATAATCTCTTATAACAAGAAGATTTACCTTAATAATTTTTCATAATTATCAATAAAAATCGTTACTTATTTTTATTAAAACTATTTGCAATGTCTAATAAATTTAGTTATAATTAGTAGTGAATATGCAGTTTTTAATTTTTAAATAAAACATAGTTAGGGTGAATTTTAGTGAAAGTAATTATTATTGGTTGTAATCATTCAGGAACAGCAGCAGTGAGAACAATTTTAAATAAATACAATGATGTTGAAGTTAGTGTTTATGAAATGAATGATAATGTTTCATTTTTATCTTGTGGGATTGCTTTATACGTTGGTGGTGTAGTAAAAGACCGTAAAGGTTTGTTTTATTCTAGTAGTGAAGAATTAAGTAATTTAGGCGCTAATGTTAAATTAAAACATCAAGTTTTAAAAGTTGATACAGATAAAAAAGAGATTTTAGTTAAAAACTTAGAAAATAATCAAGAATTTGTTGATTTTTTTGATAAGTTAATTGTTTCTGTTGGTTCTTGGCCTATTATTCCTCGTATAAAAGGGATTGATTCTAAGAATGTTTTATTATCTAAAAATTTAGAACATGCAAATCATATTATCGAATATTCTAAAAAAGTAAATAAGATAACAATTGTTGGAGCTGGTTATATTGGAGTTGAATTAGCAGAAGCTTTTTCTAAACAGAAAAAAGAAGTTACTTTAATAGATATTGAAGATAGAATTATGCCTAAATATCTAGATAAAGAGTTTACTTTATTGGCTGAGGATAGTTTAAGAGAACATAATGTTAAATTAGCTTTAAAAGAAAAGGTTATTGAGTTTAAAACTAATAATGATAATTTAGTTACTCAAGTTCAAACTGATAAAGGTTTACATGAAACAGAAATGGTTATTACATGTATTAGTTTTAGACCAAATACAGATTTATTCAAAGGTATTTTAGATTTAGAACCGAGAAATAATGCTTTAAAAGTTAATGAATATTTACAAACTTCTCATCCTGATATTTATGGATGTGGTGATTGTATTAATATTTATTATACTCCAAATCAACAAAAAGATGTTTATATTCCTTTAGCTACTAACGCAGTTAGAACAGGTACTATTGTAGGTTTAAATATTAAAAAAAATATTACTAAATATTCTGGAACTCAAGGTACTAGTTGTATTCAGATTAATGATTTAAGTATTTCTTCAACAGGCTTAAATGAACATGCCGCTAATCTTTTAGGTATTGAAGTAGATTCAGTAATTATTAAAGATGCTAACAGACCGGAATTTATGCCTCAATATGATTCTGTTTTGTTAAAAGTTGTATTTGAAAAAAAAACAGGTTTGATTTTAGGTGGTCAGATTTTATCTACTACAGATTTAACTGAAAAAATGAATACTTTAAGTGTTTTAATTGAAAATAAAACCACTATCGACATGTTAGCTTTTAAAGATTTTTCTTTTCATCCGTACTTTAGTAAACCATGGAGTTTATTAAATTTAGCAGGAATAAAATACTTAGAAAGTAAAAATATTTAATTTAGTTAATTAGTTTTAATAAAAACTATGTTTTATTGATAGACATAGTTTTTATTTTTTCTTTTATTATAATCGTGAATTTAAATAATTTTTCATTTAGATAATTTTTTTAAAATAAATTAATTAATTTTTAGAAAAATTATCTAAATGAAAGTTAAGTAATATTTAGAATTTTTTTTAAATAGAAAGGTTTATAAAGTTCAAAATGGTTTTTGGTTTTTTAAAGAATTTTTTTAATTTTTCTAGTAAATATTTAAAAAAAGCTAAGATTGTAATTGATAAAGTTGAAAATTTAAAAGATGTTTATGCTAAATTACCAGATGAGGATTTTCCTAAGGAAACTGCAAAATTAAAACAATTTTACCAAGAAGGAGCTTCTTTAGATAGTTTATTAGTAGAATCTTTTGCATTAGCTAGAGAAGCTTGTAAAAGAGTAACAGGATTAAATCCTTATTATGTTCAGCTTTTAGGAGCTTTTGTTTTATTCAAAGGTGAAATTGCAGAAATGAAAACAGGAGAAGGTAAAACTTTAACTTCAGTTATGTCTGCTTATTTGAATGCCTTAAGCGGAAAGGGTGTTCATATTGTTACTGTTAATGAATATTTAGCAAAACGAGAAGCAGAAGGTTTGATAGGAAATGTTTTTCGTTTTTTAGGATTGACAGTAGGTTTAAATATTAAAGAAAAAACTTTTTCAGAAAAACAATTAGCTTATAATTGTGATATTATGTATTCTACTAATAGCGAATTAGGTTTTGATTATTTAAGAGATAACATTGAAACTGATCTATCCAAAATATTAATGAATAGAGAATATAATTATGCTATTATTGACGAAGTAGATTCTATATTAATTGATGAAGCTAGAACACCTTTGATTATTTCTGGCAAGAGTGAAAAAAAAATTAGATTTTATCAAGATGCTAATCGTTTTGTTAAAACTTTAAAAGAAGAAAATTATCTTATTGATTTAGAAACACAAACTATTGAATTAACAGAAGAAGGAATTAAAAAAGGGGAAGCATTTTTTCAAATTAATAATTTATATAGTGGTGAAAATTATAATTTATTACATTGTATAAAAAATGCTTTAAAAGCTCATTTTTTGATGAATAAAAATAAAGATTATTTAGTTGAAAATAATAAAATTTTAATTATTGATAGTTTTACAGGTAGATTATTAAAAGGACGTCAATTTAGTGATGGTTTACATCAAGCTTTAGAAGCTAAAGAAGGTTGTTCTATCAAAGAAGAAACAGAAATTTTTGCTACAATTACCTATCAAAATTTTTTTCGTATTTACAAAAAATTATCCGGAATGACGGGAACAGCTAAAACAGAAGAAAAAGAATTTAATATTATTTATAATATGAAAGTTATTGAAATTCCTACTAATAAATTAATGATTAGAAAAGATGAACCCGATTTTGTATTTACCACTTTAGATTCAAAATGGAAATTTCTTATAGAAGAAATAGAAGAAAGACATAAAAATAAACAACCTATTTTAATTGGAACTGTTACTGTTAAAGTTTCAGAAGAAATTTCTAATAAATTAAAAAGAAGAAAAATTCCACATGAAGTTTTAAATGCTAAAAATCATTTAAAAGAGGCCGAAATAATTGCGAAAGCAGGACAAAAAGGTTCTATTACAATTGCTACTAATATGGCTGGTCGAGGAACAGATATTCAGTTAGGAGAAGGTGTAATCGAGTTAGGCGGATTAGCTGTTTTAGGAACAGAAAGACATGAATCCAGAAGAATTGATAACCAATTAAGAGGAAGAGCTGGTCGTCAAGGAGATCCAGGTTTTTCTAGATTTTTTGTTTCAGCTGAAGATGATTTAATAAAACGTTTTGGCGGCGGCAAAATAAAAAAAATAATTTCTCTTTTAGAGAAAAATTATGATTTCAGTAAAAGCAATAAACCTATTTCTTTTAAAATTTTTACTAATTTTTTTACTAATTTACAAAAAAAAATTGAATCTTCTAATTTTGATTATCGTAAATTTATTTTACAATTTGATTCTGTATTGGGATTGCAAAGAGAAATAATTTATAATCAAAGAAGAGAAATTTTGAAATCTGAAAAAACAGAAGAATTAGCTAAAAAAATAATTTTCAGAACATTAGATAAAAAAATTAATTATTTTTTTATAAATAAAAAAAATAAAAAAACAATTATTAATTTTCTAGAATTTATAGAATATTTCGAAAAATTATTTTTTCCAAAAGGCATTCTCAAAATGGAAGAGTTTGAAAAATTATTAGAAAATAAAAAAAATGAAAATTTACAATATAAAATAATTAATTTATTACATTCCAAAATAGATAATATTTTAAATCAAAAAAAAGAAAAACTTTCAGTTTATGATCAAAATTATTATTTGCAATTTTTAAAAATTATTATGCTTCGTAATATCGATAATTACTTTAAACGTCATATTTCAGATATGAATATATTAATGAAGAGTATTAATTTTATGAGTTATGGCCAACAAAATGTTTTAATAGCTTATCAAAATGAAAGTCTTAAATTTTTTAACGAAATGATAGAAAATATTTCCTTTGATATAACACGTTTTATTTTAAAATTTTCTTTTTCTGAAGATGATTTAAAAGAAAATGATCAACATAATTCATTATCTAATAATAAAAATAATATAAATAAAAATTTAAATAAATATAAAAAAAGAAGTAAATTAATTAAAAAACCTTGGCATTAAAAAAGGTTTTTAATTTATAAGGAAAAATTATTCATATGGAACAATATGAAATTAATAAAACTTTAGAAAATTTAAAAACAATTTTATTAAATTTAGAAACAAAAATAAATTTGTCAGAACAAAAAAAAAAAATTGTTGATTTTAATAAGTTAATAATTGAAACTTCTTTTTGGGATAAAAAAGAAGATTTAATCAAAATTAATAAACAAATACATCGAATCCAAGAAAAAATAAATTTATTTTCAGAATTAAAAAAAAAATTATATGATTTAATTGATTTATTTGATTTATCTAAAGAAAATCCTGATGATTTTTTAATTTTAGTCGAAGATTTAAAAAAATTAACAAAAGATATTAAAGATTTTGAAATTTATATTTTATTAAATAAAGAATATGATAAAAATAATGCTATTTTAATATTACATCCTGGAGCTGGCGGAACTGAATCCCAAGATTGGTGTGAGATGTTATTTAGAATGTATCAAAAATATGCTCAAAGAAAAAAATTTCAAGTAAAAATTTTACATTTACAACAAGGAACAGAAGCTGGATTAAAAACAGTTAGTTTATTAATTCAAGGGGAATATGCTTATGGATATTTAAAAGCAGAGAGAGGAGTTCATAGATTAGTGAGAATTTCTCCTTTTGATTCTAATTTACGTCGTCACACTTCTTTTGTTTCTTGTGAAGTTTTGCCAGAGATTAATGAAGAAATTAAAATTGATATTAAAGATGAAGATTTAAGAATTGATGTTTTTAGAAGTAGTGGAGCTGGTGGACAACATGTTAATACAACTGATTCAGCAGTTAGAATAACTCATTTAGCTACTAATATTGTGGTTAATTGTCAAAACGAAAGAAGTCAAATTAAAAATAGAGAGAAAGCAATTCAAATTTTAAAAACTAAATTATTAGAATTAGCTGTTTCTAAAAAAAAAGAAAATGAAAAAAATTTTAAAGATGAACAAAAAAACATTAGTTGGAGTAATCAAATAAGAAGTTATGTTTTTCATCCTTATCAAATGATAAAAGATCATCGCACAAATTATGAATTTTTTCAAATTAATTTAGTAATGGAAGGATATTTAGATGAATTTATTTATGCTTTTTTAAAACAAGAAAATGTTTTATAAAAAAAGTATTAATAATTTTTATTTATATCTAGTTAAGAAAATAAATGAATAAGAAAATTTATAAATGGTTTTTGCTTATATTAAATGTTTTTATATTATCTTTAACTATTTATTTTTTTATTTTAGGTTCTAAACTTAATAATGGTGGTTTAGATGGATTATCTTTATTAACCGTTCAGTTTTTGAAATTATTTTTAGGAAATATTTCATCAGAAAATAGAGATATATTTATAATTATTTTTATTTTTTTTTACAATATTATTACTTTATTTATAGCTTATATTTTTTTAGGAAAAAAATTTTGTCAGAGAATTATATTTTTAGTTTTTTTATTAAATTTTTTTATGTTTTTTTGGAATTTAATTATAGGTTATGAAGCAAGAGAAAAAATATTATTTTTTCTGAAATTTAAATGGGATAAATATCAAATTATTTTTTTATTAATATCTTCTATTTTATCTGGTTTTTTTATTGGTTATACTTTAAGTAATATTCGTAATTTAAATTATAATACAGGAGGAATGGATATATTACAAAGAATTTTAAAAAATGTTTATAATTTAAATTATATTTTGATCATATTGTTAACTGATGGTGTAATTATTTTGTTGTCTTCTTTTTTAGAAAGTTCACAATGTTTAATTATTTTTTTTGTTAGACTTTTTTTTTC
>NZ_JAUZJP010000003.1:0-33618 GCF_032886435.1 Candidatus Phytoplasma stylosanthis | reverse complement strand
TACTTAGTTTATAATATATAAATTATTTATTCTAGTTAATCTAAGACTCTTAGACTCTAAGATTTTTAAAGGAGTTTATATATATACATTTTATGTATATATGTTTTCTTTTTCTTTTTTTCTTTTTCTTTGTTAAAAAAAGAAAATTTTAAAAAAAGAAAAAATTTAAATTTTTTTGTAAACAAATTTCTTTTTTTGTGTTATCATATTTGTAATTAGTAAATAATTTGATTCTAATTTTTAGAACAAATTTCGTTTTGAATTAGTTATATTTTAGTGGAACACAACTTATATTCGCATCAATAAAAAAAACAAATCGTGAAACAATCATAAATTAAACAAATAAAAATATTTTATTTCATGCCAAATTGAAAATTAACAAATAAAGTCAACAAATTACTAATGATAAAAAAGATAGTACAACGATGATTAAAAAATAATTTTTAGAACATGGATTTGTTTCTTTTTCAAAAAAATTATAATTCTTTTATTATATTTAATATTTCTTTTATTTGGTTTTGTTATTTGTTTTATATTTACTCTCTTTTTGAATTATTTTTAAATAAAAAAGACCAACAAATCAGTTGGCTTGGAATATAATTTTTTAAAATCTATACAAGTTAATTATTATAAAAATATTTTATTAATTTTGTTTAAAAATTTATTTATTTTTATAAATTTTTTTATTTTTTAAAAAAAGAGATAATAAAGAAAATAAAGATAAGAAAATTGTAATTAAAAAAATTTTTTTAAAATTTATGTTATCTGAGTCTAAAAATTTATATGGAGATTTATTAAATATTAAAATAGTCATTCCATATAAAAAACAATGAATTAAAGAAATATAAAAATGTTTTAATTTAAAAGTTGTTTTATCTAAAAAAAAGTAGTAATAAATAAAAATTAAAGGCAAAAAAATATGTTCTAAATTAGCAACTAAAATTGCAAAAAAATTTCTTTGATAAAACATTTTCGTTTTTTCTATTTGGAAATTATAACTTAAAAGTAATAAACAATCTATTAAAATAATAAAACTCAAATATTTTTGTATCTTATTGTTTATATTAAAAAATAAAAATAAAAAATAAATATTTATTAACAAAACAGTTTGACGCGTAAATAAATATAATGAAATAAAAGGTTTATGAAATCCTTTAATTAAACCTAACATTAAAATTATTGAATTAATTATTAAAAATATTTTTTTGATTTTTATGTTCATTAGTTTGTCTTTCTTTTTAAATGTGGCCGTGTTAAACTTAATGTTTCGGTTATTATATGATTAAAAATTCTTAAAAAGGAATTTACACATTCAATCTTTATATTATCAATATAAAAATAGTTATGTATAAATCCACTGGTGAAATTGTATCATAAATAATTACCATCTTCTTTTTAAAGTTTTTTAGATTCACTTTCTAATAAAGACTTCAATTCAAAGCCAAAATAACAACCTGTTTTTAATATTTCTTTATTTTTCCATTCTTTTAGAAGTTGATCATAATTAAGATCACAAATAATATGATAAAAATTATCTGTTTCGCAAATCTGTTTCATGTTGTCTTCCTCATAATAATATCATTCTTTTTGATAAACGACATAGCATAGGTTGTGCGTGTTTCCAATTCCGAATCGCTTGATAAGGATTAGAAGCGGGGGGTTATCAGGTTAGTTGAATAGTTTTCATTCTTTTTTTAGTATGGAAGGAAAAAAGATAGATGTTTTTGGCACTGTTGGTTAGTTTTAATAAATATGGAAATTTATAATTTTGTATATTGATTATTTCTTGGCGAATGTTATTAATTTATTCTGTTAGTACTTTGATATCTTCTTGTAATAATGCTTTTATTTCTTTATCTTCATTTTGATTAAATCTTTTGTGATTTTTTCCTTTTTCTTTTATCGCCATTTTATTTGCTATTTTAAAGATTTAATTTTTTGGTCTTCAGGTAGAGGCGGCGACGAATGACATCATCAAAATAAATAGCAGAGATTTTTGTAACCATTAAATTTTCCTAAAGGTAAAGGAAGGAACGAACCAGAAGAACCCGTATTGGCTGGAGTATCGTTATAATAACCTAATTCAATTAATTTTGGTTCCTAGATGATTTGATTTTTGAATTAAGTATTTATTAATTGTTTCCACTTTGCTTTGGTAAACAAATTGATTGATAATGATTAATTCTATATTTATGTTTTCTAACTGGAGGTTTTTGGTCAGCATACCCCAAAAGACGGAAAGTTTCTTTAATAAAGCGACTTTGTATTTTAAAAGGTCTTCTGAGAGGTATATAAATTAAAATTTTCAGAGTATTGGATATGAAAAAGATCACTAATGAGGTTTCTTTTGCTTTTTGGTTTTGAAACCAAAAATAAAACAACTAACAATTCCGATTCCGATAAAAAGGAAAATAAAAAACCAATTTTTTTTGATTCATAGATTCATACATAATTGGAATAACTTTTCTTAATATTAATAATAGTGATAATTAATATATATCACCATTATATATTTATATTTTTTATTATTTTTTATTTTTTATTTGTTTATATAAAATTTTTTATATTGAGTATTTTAATATTGAATCTAATGTTTATTTAGAAATTTTTAAATATTTTTTATAAATTTAATAAACAATTAAACAAAATTAAAGTTTTATTCTTTTACGAATTGACAAAAAAACCTAATTTTACAATATAAACATTTTTGATTTTTTAAAGTTATAAATATGGTGTGATAAATCAAAAATAGAATTCCTCATCGAAAATAAAAAAATAAAGTTAAATTGTTTACTAAAAAAAGTTAGGGCTTGTGATTTGATATTATGACCTTATAAAAACACAACTTTTATATAAAAATAAAAAAAATTAGGGGTAGTAAAGGTAGTAAAAAAAATCCTTTTATTTTTATTTCCTTAATTTAGATAATCATTTTTTGTTTCTTATTGGTTCTATATAAAGTGTTAAATATTTTTTTACTGGATTAAAATGAAGGAAGTATTTTTTAGTATAATAACCTTCTTTAATATTAATAAATGGAATTGGAATTTCACATAAATAGAAATCTTCGTCTATATCAATGATATGTTTAGGTCCTTCGTAATATAAATATATTACGTTATCATTTTTAATTTCACCGATACTTGCAAGTATAGTTAAAGATCTAGATAAATTATTTTTTGTAAATAAAGAACCATTTTTATCAAAATAAAGAACAGAAGGTATTTGATAAAAACCTTCGTTTTTTTCTTTATTTCCTGTATCTACTAAAAATTTATCATTTTCAGAATGCCACTCACTAAACGGATTATTTTTAACAAAGTTTTCTAAATCTTTAGGTACTTTATTAGGATATAGACAATTTTCCAATCCATTCAATCCAAAAAAAGTGTATTTTACCTTAATTAAGTGTTTTATTTTATCCACATTATCTAATATCCATTGCCCTTTTTTATTTCGATAAGGTCGATGAAAAGAAATTTTATTTATAGGATATTTTTTTTCATAATTTCCTTCTTTAATAAAATATTCTTCTTCAACTTCTGTTTTAGGATATAAACCAAAAGGAGTTTTGTAATTATGAGATTTAACAATTTTTTTAATTATCCAGATTAAAAATAATAAAATTAATGAAAATAATATAAAATTTATAATTATTCTTTTTTTCTTTTTAAATGATTTTTTCATTTTAAAAATTTCCTTTATTGATAAAAAAATGCTTATGTTTTAATCTTTTTAAATGAAAAATATAAATTTTTTTGATCTTTTTTTAGTTTAGTAATAATCATTTAATTGATAATAATGTATCTTTATTTTTCGATAACTTAATTTTTAAATTTTTATATTAATCTTGGATTATTAACTATAAAAAATAAAAATTATAAAAAATAATTTAAATTGTTTATTAAAAAAGTTTGACTTATTTTTAAGGTCAAACAAAAATTATTATATGAATTAAAAAAAATATGAATTGTTTGAAATGAAAAATAAATTAAATAATTTTAATCATAAATTAATAAAGAATAAATGCACTAGATTAAAAAAGAAATAGAAATTAATACTTTTTTATTATAAATTTATATAAATTAAATATTTGTTATCATTCTTTTTTCAATAATTCTTACATCATAATTATATAATATTTTATTTTATTATTTTTTGAAAAAAGACACAAAAAAACAATGTAAAAAAATGTAAAAAAATTCTTAAAATTATGTAAGATTTAAAAAGTAATAAGTAAATTATGTGATATTTTTTTGTTAATAAATAAAAATTAATAAATCTATTTATTTTATTCTTATAAAATTACTCATGTTAGTTTTATTTGTAATAGATTATAAATAATGTTTCATGAAGAGTTATAAATCAAACAAATAGATAGAACAAAAAAGAAATTATATATATCAATAAATCATATTTTTTATTGTTTTTTTGTTGTATAATATATTATACAAAAGTTATTTTATGTATGTTATGTACTACTACAATGTTGATAAACCTATCTTTTTAATTTTTAATATAAAAATAAATTTAAATTTAAAATAAAACTAAATTATGTTACAATTTCTTGTATCTTATAAATTGAAGAATGGTATTTTTAAAGTATGCAAGTTGAAAAAATAAATAACGATTTTATCAGATATAATTTTCAAATAAGTTCAAATGAATTTGATATTTTTTTGGATAGAGCTTTTCAAAAAATCAAACATAAAGTAAAAATTAAAGGTTTTCGAAAAGGTTATGTCACTAGAAAAATTTTTGAAAAATATTTTGAACATGAATCACTATATATGGATGCTTTTGAAATTTTAGTTCAAGATAAATTTCAAGAAATATTTCAAAATAAAGACTATGATTTTATTGGAAATCCAAAAATAGTTAATTTTAAAAAAGATGATTTAATTAATAAAAAGAATTTTTTTAATTTTTCTTTAGAATTACTTTTAAAACCAAAAATTAAATTGTGTGATTATAAAAAAATAGAAATTAATGTTTCTCAAGAAAATACAACAGAAGAAGAAATTCAGAAAAAAATGGAATTTTTACTAAAAAAAAATCCTTTTTTAGAAGATAAAAAAAAAGAAGAAAATTTTTTAGAATGGCGAGATTTTGCTGTTTTTGATTTTGAAGGTTATTTAGATGGAAAATTATTTGAAGGAAGTTGTGCTAATAATTATACTTTAGAGATAGGTTCTAATAAATTTATTCCTGGTTTTGAAAAAAAGATGTTAGGGATGAAAATTAACGAAAGAAGAGAATTCAAAATTAAATTTCCTGATGATTATTTTAATAAAGAATTAGCTTCTAAAGAAGTTGCTTTTAAAATTTTTTTACATCAAATTAAAGTAAAAAAAGATTTAGTTTGGAATGATGAATTGGTTAAAATATTGAAATTTCCTAATATTAAAAATTTACAAGAATTGAAAAATCAATTAAAAATAGAACTAGATATACAAAAAAAGAATAAAAAAGAAAAAGAACAAAAAGAAAAGATTTTAGATTTTTTAATTCAAAATTCTGAAATAACAAAAATTCCATCATGTTTAGTAGAAGAGGAAGTTAAATCTTTAATAAAAGAAATAGAAGAAGAATTGCAAAAGCAAAATATAAATTTGGAAAAATATCTAAATATTAACAATTTTACTAATGAAGAATTTAAACAAAAAACAGAAGAAAAAGCTTTGATAAATGTTCAATTAAATCTTTTATTAGATGAAATAAGTTTAAAAGAAAAAATAAGTATTTCTTCTGAAGAGTTAGATATATGTTATGAAAGATTAAGAGATGAATTTAAGGTAGATATAGAAAAAGTTAAACAAAATAGTCTTTTTCATAAAAACATAATTAATAATTTAATAAGGGAGAAAACTGCTAATTTTTTGTTTGAAGTAAATATTAAACAATAAATAATTATTTAAAGAATAAAAAATATCTATTTTTATTTTTTAAAAATTATTAATTCCTTTAAATTATTTAGTTATATAAAAATAAATTTAATATAAAAACTAAAATATATTTAGGTTTGATATATATTTTTCATCAAATATTAACTTATTTATTTTTAAGAATTTTAATATAAAAGGATGTGAAAAAAGAGATATGAATAAAAATAATGAAGAAATAGAAATTATCCCTAAAAAATTACCTTCTATTATTGTTAGAGACATTGTTCCAATTCCCTTTAATGATTTAAGATTGGAAATAGGTAGAGAATTTTCTATTAATGCTTTAAAACTTGCAGAAGTTAGTCAAAATCCTTATGTTGTGATTTTATTACAAAAAAATATTTTTCAAGATTTACCTAAAATTTCTGATATAGAAAAATATGGTGTTCTAGCTAAAATTTTGGCTTCTGTAAAAATTGATAATGAATTTTATAAAGTCAAATTACGTATTATAAAAAGAATTAAAAATGAAAAAATATTAAAAACTGAAGATAATATATTTATTACAGAATATAAAGATTTTCCTACTAAGTTTGGAGATTTAAATAAAGAGAAATCTCTTATTAAACTTATTATGGAAAGAATATCAATTAATATTAATCAATTGTTATTAATTTCAGAAAATACTTTTTTAGAACAAATCAAAAATGGTATTACAACAGAAAAGGCAGTAGATTTAATTGTTTTTGCTCTTAAAATCGAAGAAAAAAATAAATATAAGTATCTTAAAGAATCTAATTTAAATAAAAGATTAATGTATATTTTGCAAGACATTGAAATAAAACTAAGTTTTTTAGAATTAGAAGACAAAATAAATGCTGAAGTTAAACGTAGCATTGATGAAAATCAAAAAGAATTTTATCTAAGAGAAAAAATGCGCGCTATTCAAAATGAATTAGGTGATAAAGTTAAAAAAGAAGAAGAAATAGAAGAATTAAGAAAAAAAATTAATCTTTCGAAAATGCCAAAAAAAATAAAGGTTAAAGTTTTACAAGAACTTTCGCGTTATCAATCTATTTCTTCTGCTTTAGCTGATTCTTTTGTTATTCGTAATTATTTAGATTTTGTTGTTTCTTTACCATGGGGGAAGTCAAGCAAAGATATTGATGATTTAAGTTTGATTCAATGTGTTTTAGAAAAAAACCATTATGGTTTAAAAAAAGCTAAAGAACGTATTGTAGAATATGCAGCTGTTAAAATAATGACTAAAAAAAATCCTCAGACTATTATTTGTCTTGTTGGTCCACCTGGAGTAGGAAAAACTACTTTAGCTATTTCTATCGCTGAAGCTTTAGGACGTAAATTTATTAAACAATCTTTAGGTGGTTTACAAGAAGAAAGCGAAATTAAAGGGCATAGAAGAACTTTTGTTGGAGCGATGCCTGGTCGTATTTTAAGTGGTTTAAGGGACGCTGGAGTAATTAATCCTGTATTTTTACTAGATGAAATAGATAAATTAGTTAATAATTTTCAACATGATCCTGGTTCTTCTTTATTGGAAGTTTTAGATCCCAATCAAAATAAAAATTTTGTAGATCTTTATTTATCTGAACCATTTGATCTATCACAGGTATTATTTATTACAACAGCTAATGATTTGAGTAACGTTCCTGAACCTTTAAAGGATCGTTTAGAAATTATAGAATTAAATTCTTATACAGAACAAGATAAAATGATTATTGCTGAAAAATATTTATTACCTAGACAATTGAGAGAACATGGAATTTCTGAAAATGAATTTAAAATTGATAAATCTTCATTTCTTTATTTAATTAGACATTATACCAAAGAGGCAGGAGTGAGAAATTTAAATAAAATTTTAGCTACTTTAGTTAGAAAAACAATAAAAGAAATTTTAATGAACAAAACTGAAAGAATTCATATAAATAATAGCAATATAGAAATTTTTTTAGGAAAAATAATTTATCAACATTTATTAGCGAATAATAAAAATCAAATTGGTGTTGTTAATGGTTTAGCATATACTTCTTTTGGTGGTGATATTTTACCTATAGAAGTTGCTCATTATAAAGGGAGTGGTAAATTACTTTTAACAGGTAATTTAGGAAAAGTTTTAGAAGAAAGCGCGATTACATCTTTTAGTTTTTTAAAATCTAATGCAGAAAAATTAGGTATCGAATATAGTATATTTGATAATAATGATTTTCATGTTCATTTTATTGAAGGAACAATACCAAAAGATGGTCCTTCTGCTGGTGTAACTATAGCTACTTGCATTTTTTCTGCTATTACAAAACAATTTGTTAGAAAAGATGTCGGAATGACAGGCGAAATTACTTTAACTGGTACTATCAATTTGATAGGTGGTTTAAAAGAAAAAGCTATTGCTGCTGAAAGAAGTGGGTTAAGCACAATTTTTATTCCTAAAGATAATTTAAAAGATTTAGATGAAATACCAGAAGAAGTTAGACAAAAAATAGAAATTATCGCTGTTGAAAACGCAAAAGATGTTTTTGCTAAAGCTTTAATTTCTTAAAAAAGGAAATTTTTTTAAATAATGTCGTTTTTAGAATGTTTTATATATATAGATTGTTTTTTAATTGTTATATCGGTTTTATTTACTATGGAAAAAAGTATAATAGACATTTTTTCTGAACAGTATGGCAATCATAAAACACAATTTTCAGAAGTTTTTTTAAATCGATTTATATCTATATTAGTTTTTGTTTATTTAGTAATTTCTTATTTTTATTTAAGAGATATAGCTTATTCTATTGCTTAAATTATTATTTTAAATTAATTTATTGTTTTTGAGATAATAATTTAATGTTTTTAATGTTATAATAGTAAGTGGAACTAAGTTAAATTTCTTTATATTGTTTTTTTGAGAATATAATTTTAAAAAATTTTTAAATCGAAAAGGTGAAAGTTTATTAATGACTAAAACTATTGTTAAAAAAGAAGAAAATTTTGATGAAACTTTACGTCGTTTTAAACGGGATGTTTCTAAATCTGGTAATCTTATGAAAGCTCGTAAAAAAGAGTATTATGTTAAACCTAGCACAGAAAGAAAAAATCGTAAAAAATTTGCTAAAAACAAAAAATATTAAATTTAAATATTAAAATTTAATAATTCAAAATCACCTATTGAATTTAGGTGTTTTTTTATTTTTGTAATAAGTTTTTAATTTTTTAATTATTATAATAAACATTTTAATATATTTGTTTTATTTTATAATCGAACTTAACAAAAAAATGTATTCAAGGAAAAAAAATTTATCACATGATCGCTGAAGTATATAATAAAACTAATAGAAATATTCTTGATTTAAAAGAGAAAATAATCAATTTTTTTCTTTTTATTAAAGAAGATAAAAAAATTAATATTATTTTTATAAATAATTCAGAAATGCAAAAAATGAACTATTATTATCTTCAAAAAAATTATCCAACTGATATTTTAACTTTTGAAAGTAATAATAATGATGATTATTTAGGAGATATTTTTATTTCTTTAACTAAATCTATTGAACAAGCTCGCAAATTAAAAAAAACTTTAGAAGAAGAAATAATTTTTTTATCACTTCATGGTTATCTTCATCTAAAAGGTTATAATGATAATACTGAAGAATCTTTTCAAAAGATGATCAAATTACAAGAAGACATTTTAATCAAATATAATAATGAATTAATTTAAAATGTATTTCTTTTTAAGGCGGTTTATATTTAATGTTGAAGTCAGGTTTTATTACTATTATCGGAAAGACTAATGTAGGAAAATCCACTTTGTTAAATTCTTTATTGGAACAAAAAATTTCTATTGTAAGTGATAAATTTAATACTACTAAACAAAAAATTATCGGAATTTATAATAATGTTGATTGTCAATTAGTTTTTTATGATAATCCTGGATTTATTTATAAAGAGAAAAACATTTTATTTTCAAAAATTAATTCTCTTATTTTTAAGAATATTAATGAAGTAGATATTATTTTGTTTTTAGTTGATAATGAATGTAGCCCTAGAGATAAAAAACTTTTAACTTTTTTAAAAAAATATAATAAAAAAATTATTTTAGTTATTACTAAAATAGATCTTTTTAAAAAAAAAATTTTAATTGATAAAATTATTTTAAGTTATTTAGAATATTTTAAATTTGAAGCGATTATTCCTTTATCTAGTTTAAAGAAACAAAATTTAGAAATTTTAAAAGATAATATTATTAATTTATTAAATAAAAGCAAACTTTATTTCCCACGAAATATGAAATCTAATGTTTCTGACAAGGAATTTATATTAGAATTACTAAGAGAAAAACTTTTTTTTTATTTAGAAAAAGAAATACCTCATGTTTGTCAGCTTTTTTTAGAAAAAATGGATTTAGATGAATATAATTCTCTTGCGACTATCAGTATTTTGATTGTTGTTCCGAAAATAAATCAAAAAAAAATTTTAATTGGAAAAAACGGGAATAAATTAAAAAAAATTAAAATAAAAACTCAAAAAGATATTAATAAATTTTTAAAAAAAAAAACTTGTTTAAAATTGTGGGTTAAATTTGATGAAAATATTTCAAATAAAAAAAATTTATATTAAAACAAATGTAATAAAAATAAAAAATAATAATTAATTGAATGGTTTATATAATTTATGTTTAATAATAATGAACAAAAAAAAAAATTTTCTTTAAAAGAAATTATTAATTTTTTAAAACAAACAGGTTTTGTTTTTTCAGGAAGTGAAATTTATAATGGTTTGGCTAATAGTTTCGATTATGGCCCTTTGGGTAGTTTATTAAAAAACAATATTAAAAAAAGTTGGATTAAAAAGTTTATCCAGGAAAAAGAATTTAATGTTTTGTTAGATAGTTCAATTTTAATGAAACCTAAAATTTGGGAAGCTTCTGGTCATTTATCTTATTTTATTGATCTTTTAGTGGAAAATAAAGATAATAATAATCGTTATAGAGTTGATCATTTAATTCAAAATCACAATAAAAAAATAAATATTAATGATTTAAGTTATGAAGATATGACCAAATATTTAATTCAAAATAAAGTTCTAGGTACTAAAAATTGGTCGTCTGTAAAAGAATTTAATTTATTGTTCAAAACTCATCAAGGTTCTGTTTCAGAAAGTTCTTTGCCCTTATATTTAAGACCTGAGACTTGTCAGGGGATTTTTGTTAATTTTAAAAATATTTTACAATCAACTCGAAAAAAAATTCCTTTTGGAGTTGGTCAAATCGGAAAATCTTTCAGAAACGAGATTACTCCTGATAATTTTATTTTTCGAACTTATGAATTTGAACAAATGGAATTAGAATTTTTTTGCCATCCACGTAGTTATCAAAAATGGTTTGAATTTTGGAAAAATTATGCTTATAATTTTCTTATTAAAATAGGATTTAAACTCGATAGTTTAAAAATAAAAGATTATTCTTCAGATGAATTATGTCATTATTCTAATTCTACTACTGATATTTTATTTGATTTTCCTTGGGGGTTTGATGAATTATGGGGTATTTCTTCTAGAACTGATTTTGATCTTAAAAATCATCAAAAATATTCTCAAAAAGATTTACAATATCGAGATCCAAAAACTAAAGAAAAATATTGGCCTTTTGTCATTGAGCCTTCTTTAGGAGTAGAAAGATTATTTTTAGCAATTATAACAAATTCTTTGACAATTGAAAAATTAGATAATGAAACTCAAAGAATAGTTTTAAAAATTCATCCTTATTTATCTCCCTATAAATTATCTATTTTACCTTTGATTAAAAAAAAACATAGTCATAAAGCTAAAGAAATATATCTAAAATTATCCCCTTTTTTCCAAATTGATTATGATGAAACACAAAGCATTGGTAAAAGATACCGAAGACAAGATATGATCGGTACTCCTTTTTGTTGTACAATAGATGATCAAACTTTAATAGATGATACAGTTACTATAAGAGAAAGAGATACTTTATTACAGAAGAGAAAACATATAGAAGAAATTAAAAATTATATAGAAAATAAAATAATTTTTTAATTTTTGGATTAAAAAAAATCTCAAAATTATCGGAGACTAATAAATTAAATGAGTGATGTAGATAAAAATTTAATTAGTAAATTTAATAAAGAAATATCTATTTATGAATTAGTTATCAGAAGTGGGATTGTATTAGAAAAAAAAGGGAAGAATTATATGGGGTTGTGTCCTTTTCATTCAGAAAAAACACCTTCTTTTTCTGTTTCTATTGAAAAAAATATTGCTTTATGCATGGCTTGTCATACAGGAGGAAAACCAATTACTTTTTATAGTAAATTGAAAAATATTTCTCTTCAAGCGACTATTCAAGAATTATCTAAACTTTTTAATTTGGAATTGCCTCAAAAAAAAAAAAATTTCAAAATCCTTTTTTTGAAATTTTAGAATCAGCTCATTATTTTTTTAAGAAATCTTTATTACTGATATTAGAAAAAGAAAAGTATGACCATCCTTTAAGAGAATATTTGCTTCAAAAAAGAAAATTAAATTTAGAATTAATTAAAAATTTTGGTTTAGGATACGCTTATGATAGTGGTCATTCTTTAAAAGAACATCTTTTGGAAAAAAAATATAAATTAGAAGATTTATTAAAATTAGGTTTAATTTATAAAACTAATTATCAAAATACAAAAAAAGAGAGATATTTTGATTTTTTTCAAGATCGTATAATTTTTCCGTTAACTGATTCAGAAGGAAGGATAGTTGGTTTTTGTGGTCGTTTATTTGAAGATATTCAAGATAAAATAGAAAGACCCAAATATTTGTTTAATATTCAAAATGATTTATTTAAAAAAGATAATTTATTATATCGTTATTTTGAACACCAAGATTATATTCAAAAAAAAAAAGAAGTTATTCTATGTGAAGGTTTTTTTGATATTATTTCATTATATAAAATAAATATTAAAAATACAGTTGCTACTTTAGGAGTTCATTTAAACCAAAAACAAATTATATTGTTGCAAAAAATAACAAAAAATATAATTATCGCTTTTGATGGAGATACGGCTGGAAAAGAAGCAACTCAAAAAGTAGCTCAAGAATTAAATAAGAAAAGATTTAGAATTAAAATTTTAAATTTGCCTTCTAATTTAGATCCAGATCAATATATTTTGGATAAAGAAAGTGATAATCTTTTTTTACAAATAAAATTTCAAGAAATGTCACAAGAATATATTTTTCAAAAGATAGATGAACTAATTAAAAAAGATTTAAATAAACAAGAAATTCAAAAAAATGTTGAAAATTTACTAAAATATCATAATCTCCAAACGAAAGAATATTTTCAAAATAAAATAAATGAAAAATATCAAATTAAAATTGATTTAATTATTGGTGATTCTATTCCTAAAAAAACATTTCAATTATTACAACAAAGTAAATTATCTATAAAAAATATAATTTCAAATTATGAAAAAGAAAGTAATATTTTAATAGAAGTATTTTTGAATCCTAAATATATTAATTTTATTATTGAAGAAAGTTATAAATATAGAATTAACTCTGATATTGTAGAATTACTTTATAAAATTAAAGAATACTATGATCAATTAACAACTGAAGAAGAAAAAGATTTGAATGAAAATAGAATACATTTTTTTAATTTTAAAAAAATTTATAAATCGAGTATTGAACAATTAAATTCTCCAATCGTAAATGAATTATTGCAAAAAATTGAAAAAGATCCTTTTTTTAATTATAAACAAAGATTTAAAAATCATGAATATTTACCAAGTTTTTTTTATCCTTTTCAATTAGAAAAATATTTTTTAGAACGTGAAAAAGCCAAAAAAGAAATGAAATATATAGAAGAAAAAATTTTTGAAGAATATGATGAAGAGAAAATAAATTTTTTTAAAAAAGAATGGCAAATAAAAAAAAATAAAATGTTGGAAATTGAAGAAAAAATTTTTTTTTGGAAAAATAAAAATATTAATTAGTTTTTAAAAAAATAATTTAATAATAATATCATTTTTATATTTTTTTTGTTACAAATAAATAATTGATTATTTTAAATAAAGAGGGTAGTTTAATTTTATGGATTTAAGAAGATTTTTTAAAAAAATATATAAAAAACATCATATTTCATTGCCAAAAGATATTGATTCGTTTGTGATAACTTCCTTTCGAAAAAAAAACAAATGGATTGATGAATTTCATAAAGATGAAGATTTCTTTAACAAAAGAATAATTAAATTTTTTTATATAGCACAAAAAAAGTCTGAAAATAAAAAAAATAGTTTGTTGAAAAATAATTCAAAAAAAATGAATAATGATAAAAAAGAAAATTTGAAAAAAAAAGAAAAATCATTAAAAGATTTAAATATAGAATCTATTACAAATGCTGTTAAAACAAATGATCCTATCAAAATGTATTTAAAAGAAATAGGTCAAATTCCTTTATTAACTTTAGAGGAAGAAAAAATTCAAACTAAAATAGTTTATGATGGGGTTAAAGCTAAAAAAAAATTAGAAAAATATAAAAATAAAGAAATTGAATTAAATAATGAACAACTTCAAGAAATTAACCAAAAAATAAAAGAAGGGGAAAAAGCTAAAAATAAATTAGTAGAGTCTAATTATCGTTTAGTAGTTTCAATAGCTAAACGTTATATAGGAAGAAAAATTTTGTTTTTAGATTTGATACAAGAAGGAAATATGGGATTGATGAGAGCTGTAGAAAAATTTGATTATAAAAAAGGATGTAGAGTAACTACTTATGCTACTTGGTGGATTAGACAAGCTATTACAAGAGCAGTTGCCGATCAAGCAAGAACAATTCGTATACCAGTTCATATTATTGAAACAATGAATAAAATTTCTCGTTTAAGAGGTAAATTAACACAAGATTTATCACGTAAAGTAGAAAATAATGAAATAGCAGAACAAATGAATATTGAAGAAAAACAAATTATTGATATTCAGATGATAGAAAAAGAAACTATTTCTTTGGAAACTTCAGCGAGAGAAGAAGATGATTCTTCTTTAGGAGATTTTATTAATGATCCAAATACTATTTCTCCTCATGATTATATGTTACAAGAAATGTTGAAAAAAACTTTAAACGAATCTTTAGAAGAAAATTTAACAGATAAAGAAGAACAAATTTTAAAGATGCGTTATGGTTTATTAGATGGTCATGTTTATACTTTAGAAGAATTAGGACATAAATTCGGAGTTACTCGCGAAAGAATTCGACAAATTGAATCCAAGGCTTTAAGACGTTTAAGAAGTCCTTCTAAACAAAATAAATTAAGAATGTTATACAACAACATTACTAAAAAATGAAAAGAATTGATTTTATTGTTTCTCTAATAAAAGGCTTTGATATTGTCTTGGATATAGGAACAGATCATGGTTTAGTTTTAAAAAAAGCATTGGATTTAAAATATATCAAAAAAGGGATTGCTTCTGATAATAAAATTGAACCTTTAGAAAGAGCTAAAAAAAAATTAAAAAGATATCCTGTAGATTTTTATTTAAGTGATGGTTTTGAAAAGATATTTGATTCTAATTTTGATTTGGTTTTAATTTGTGGAATGGGGCCGTATACTATTTCAAAAATTTTGTCAAAGTATTCTTTTCAAAATAAATATTTTTTATTAGGATGTCAAGGAAAAGTTCATTATTTAATTGAATGGTTAAAATTAAACAATTTTTTCGTTTTAAAATACTATAATTTTTATCATAAATTTAATTATCTTTTTTTAAAAGTTTTTAAATAAATAAGAAAAAAATATAAAAAATGTTATAATAATTTAAGTATAAATAATATTTTATATTTTAATATGAATATATTTATCAAAGTTTGAGTAGCTCAGCAGGATAGAGCAGCGGCCTTCTAAGCCGTCGGTCAGGGGTTCGAATCCCTTCTCAAACGCCATAATATTTTTTTGTTTGAAAAAATTATTTTTTTATATATAATAACTTTTATTATCAAATAAAAATTTGATAAAAAGTTTTTATTTGATAATAAAATTAAAAAATGGAGATAATAAAATGGCTGTTCCTTTTAGAAGAACTGGTAAAACTGCAAAAAGAAAAAGACGTACCCATTATAAACTTAAAAGTCCTAATTTAGTTATTTGTCCTTTAACAAATAATTTTACTTTGTCACATCGTTGGACTTTAAATAGCCCTTATTATAAAAAACAGTTAGTTTTAATGAAAAATAAAGATAAAAAAAAAGATAATTAATTTTTTAAAAAGTTAATTTATATTAATTTAATATATTAAGAAACAAATAAAAATTAATATTTTTTCTAATTTAAGTAAAAATATTAATTATTTTCTATTAAATAGAATTTTTAAAAAAGTTATTTTTTTATTTGTAAAAAAAAATAATAATTAAAAATTTAATCAACTAATATATAATTATAGAATTGTGATTTTATAAAAAAAATTATTTTAAATATCTATAAAATTTAAAATTTTATGATATTTTTTTATTTTTAAATGGATATTTTTTATGTTCTTATAATATTAATTTTAATTAATTGAAAAGTATCTTTAATAAATTAAAATATTATCATATTTTATAATTATCGTTCTTATCATATTTTTAATAATTATTATTCTTTAGAAAAAATTGACTATATAAAAAGTTTTATAAATTTTGCTTGGATGTTTAATAATTTAAAAAACGGAGAAATAATTTTTTAATGAAAAAAATGACTTTTAATGAAATTAAAAAAATATGGCTAGATTTTTTTATTTCTAAAAAACATCATTTATTAGATTCAGTTTCTTTGATTCCTGATATTTCGGATTCTAGCTTATTGTGGGTCAACGCAGGAATTGTTCCTTTAAAAAAATATTTTGATGGTTCTGAAAAGATTTCTTTTGATAAAATAGTCAATATTCAAAAATGTTTAAGAACAAATGATATCGAAAAAGTAGGAAAAAGCATGTTTCATCATACTTTTTTTGAAATGTTAGGTAATTTTTCGATAGGTGGTTATTTCAAAAAAGAAGCAATAGATTTAGCTTATGAATTATTAATATATGATAAATATTTTGGATTTCCTAAAGAAAAATTATATATTACTTATTTTGATAAAGATACAGAAACTTACCAATTATGGTTAAAAAAAGGTATTAAATCTCAAAATTTAATCCCATTGAAAAGTAATTTTTGGGAAATAGGAGAAGGTCCTTGTGGACCTTGTACAGAAATTTTTTTTGATCGTGGTCCGAAATACAACAAAAAAGATATTCAGTTAATTATTGAAGATATTCCCAATAATCGTTTTATTGAAATTTGGAATATTGTTTTTTCTCAATATAATAGCGAAAAAAATAAATCAAGAGAAAATTATTCAGAACTTCCAAGTAAAAATATTGATACAGGTGCAGGATTAGAACGTTTAACTTGTATTTTACAAGATACAGAAACTACTTTTGAAACAGATCTTTTTTCACCTATTATTAAAAAAATTAGTTTTTTAAGTAATATGGAATATTCAAAAAATAAAGAAATTTTCAGAATTATTTCTGATCATATTAAAACTTTAGTTTTTGGAATTGGAGATGATGTTATATTTTCTAATATTGGAAGAGGGTATGTTTTAAAAAAAATTTTAAGAAGAGCATTAGTAGAAGGAAAAAAAATAAATTTAAAAAAACCTTTTTTATTCCAATTAGTTTCTGTAGTTATTGATATTATGGAAGAATTTTATCCTTATTTAAGAAATAAACAAAAAATTATCGAAAATACTATCCAAAAAGAAGAAGAAAAATTTTTATTTAATTTAAATAAAAGTGAAAAAATATTTTTAAAATTAGTTTCTAAAAATTTTTTATCAGGATTTAATTTTTTTAAGCTTTACGATACTTATGGATTACCAAAAGATATGATTTTGGGATATGCTAAAAAAAATAATATTTTGGTATATGAAAAAGAATTTGATTTTTATTTAAAAAAACAAAAAAATTTATCTCGAGATAGAAGTCATATTAAAAATAATATGAATAAACAAAATGATTTTTTTTTAAATTTTAAAGAAGAAAGTGAATTTGTTGGTTATAAATATTTTGAAATTAAAACTCAAGTTTTAAAAATTTTTCCGGAAGGAATTGTTTTAAAAAAAACTCCATTTTATCCTATCATGGGAGGGCAAAATTCTGATGTTGGGAAAATTAACAATTTAAAAGTAGTTAAAGTTATTAAATTACCTTTCAATCAACATTTACATCAATTCGATGAGTCTTTTGAAAATGTTTTTTTTGAAGGCCAAGAAGTTTTAGCATCTATAGATATTAACAAAAGAAAAAAAACCTCTTTCAATCATACAGCCACCCATCTTTTATACGATTGTTTTCGATTTTTTCTAGGCGATAGTATTAGATCTAGAGGTTCTTTTTTAAATGATAATTTTTTAAGAATAGATATTTTTTATTCTCAATATTTATCTTTAGAAATTTTAGAAAAAGTAGAATTTCAAGTAAATAAGTGGATTTTAGAAAAACATCCAGTTTTGATAAAAAAAATGTCTTTTAAAAAAGCTTTAGAAGAAAAAATACAAATTTTAGAAAATACAAATTATCCAGAAATTGTCAGAGTTGTTCAGATAGGTGATTTTTCTATTCAATTATGCGGAGGAACACATGCTTCTAATACAAAAGATTTACAAAAATTTGCTATTCTAGATTGTAAAATTATTGGTTCAGGAGTTTATAGAATAGAAGCGACATCTAATGATAATGTTTATCCATCTTTAAAGAAAAAAATACAACCTTTTTTATCGGAAGAACAACAAATTTTAAACAAAATAAAAGAATTTCAAAAAGATATTGATAATAATGATTTTTCTTTATTTCAGGAAACAAAAAAAATATCTTCTGAAATAAATTATGATAGTTATTTAGATATTAAAAAATATACAAATTATTTACAAATTTTAAGGAAAAAAATGGTTGAACTAAAAAAATATTTTATTCAAAAAAAAAAAGAAAAACTTTTAAGAGAAATTGATACATTTATCCCTTCAAAAATAGAAAAACATTTGATGATTATTATCGAAAATAAAAACGATATTACTCCAGAAATTTTAAAAGTTTTATTAAATAATTTATTTCAAAGATTAAAAAATGATTTTTTATGTTTATGTTATAAAAAAAAAGATCAATTTTTCTTTTTATGTAAAAGTAAAGTTATTAATGTTAGTACTTTTATCAAAAAAGTTAATAAAATTATTGATGGAAAAGGAGGCGGAAATAATGAATTTGGTCAATTTTATAGCAATGATATTGATAAATTTTCACAATTTAAAAAAGATTGGAAAAATTTTTTATGATAAAAAAAAATGTTTTTTTGGGGTTAGATTTAGGAGAAAAAACATTAGGAATTTCTATTTCTGAATCTGGTATTATTGTTAATAATTTAAAAACTATTTTTTTTAATGCTAATCAATATCAAGAATTAATTAAACCTTTAACAAAGATTATCCAAGAATTTAAAGTTAATAAAGTAGTTCTAGGTTATCCTAAACATATGAATAATGATATTGGAATAAAAGCTCAAATTAGTATAGATTTTTTTAAAATGATTAAAAAAAATTTTTTTTATTTAGAAGTAATATTATGGGATGAACGTTTATCTACAAAACAAGCATATTATTTTTTACGTTTTAATAATTTTAAAAAAAAAAAAATTAAAAAAATAAAAGATCAAATGGCTGCTTCTATTATTTTACAAAATTTTTTAAATTATTATAATAATACTCTTGTTAATGGAAAAAGACTAAATGAAAAATAGAGAAATATGTTAACTAATTCTTTTTATGTAAATAAAAAAAAATATTTAAAAAAAATAAAAAAATATGCTTTACAAAATAAAATACCTATTATTCATGATGAAACTTTATTATTTTTGCAAAAAATAATTCAAAAAAAAAATAAAATAAATATTTTAGAAATAGGAACTGCTATCGGATATAGCTCTCTTGCAATGAGTAATGAAACAAATCAAATTGATACTCTTGAAAGAGATTACAATAAGTATCGATTGGCTTTATATTTTTTTAAAAAAAAAATATTTAATATTCAATTTATTTGGTCAGAGGCATTTTTTTATCAACCTAAGAAAAAATATGATTTAATTTTTATTGATGCTGCTAAAGTTCAATATGAAAAACTATTTCAAAAATATATTGCTTATCTCAATGATAATGGTATTGTTATATGTGATAATTTAAATTTTCATAATTTAGATATTAATGATCCAAAGTTGTCAAGAAGTGCTAAACGTTTGATTAATAAAATTAATAATTTTAAATTTTTTTTACAAAATAATTATTATTTTACAACTTTTTTTTTAAATATTGGAGATGGTTTAAGTTTTTCTATTAAAAAAAATAAATAAAAAATTTTTTATTAATTATTAATTAAATAAAAGGATTAAAAAGAAAAAAATGAATAAAAAAAATTATGAATTAACCCAATCCGGTTTAGATAAATTAAAAGAAGAATTAGAATATCTTAAAAATGTTAAAAGAAACGAAAATTTAAAAGCAATTCAAGAAGCTAGAGAACAAGGAGATTTAAGCGAAAATGCTGATTATAGTGCTGCACGAGATGAACAAGCTTTTATAGAATTACGTATTTTAGAGATTCAAAATATTTTAAAAAATGTAAAAATTATCGATACTTTTAGTAAAAATAAAGAAATAAATATTGGAAAAAAAGTTTTAATTCAATTTCTACATAATATGAAAGAAGAATATATACAATTGGTAGGGGTTTTAGAAGTTAATCCTTTTATTAATAAAATTTCTATTGAATCTCCGATTGGGCAAAGTTTAAAAGGATATACAAAAAATGATCAAGTTTCATTTAAATCAGAAACTGGTAAAATTTTTAAAATAAAAATTTTAAAAGTAGAATAAAGAAATGATTAATAAATATAAAAAATATTTACCTTCTTTTTATTATGATTCTATCTTTGATATTCCTTATGATAATTTTGCTAAAAACAAAATTAAAGCTTTATTTTTTGATTTAGATAATACTTTGTTAAGAATAAAGGAAAAAAAACTTAATTTAGATACTCAAAATCTTTTGAAAGAATTAAGTTTTAAATTTAAAATATTTATAATTTCCAATGCTTCTTTATCAAAATTGAAAAATATTTTTTTTGATTTGAAAATAAATTATATATATTTGAATATATTTCATAAAAAACCATCTTTATGGGGTTTAAAAAAAGCTTTACAATTATTACATATAAATTATAATGAAGCTATTATGATAGGCGACCAATTAAGAACTGATGTTGCAAGTGCTAATAAAATGAATATTGTTTCTATTTTGGTAAAACCTTTAGATAGAAAAAACGAATCTTTTATAACAAAATTATCACGTATTTTAATAGAAAAAAAAGTCATTAATAATATTAAAAAAAAAAATGTTAAAGAATATGAAATTAAATTCAAAAAATTTATATAGTTTTGATATATTTAATTATTTTTTAGAATATTTATTTTTCTTTTTATAAAATTTTTTTTATCTCTTTTTTGGTAATATTTTTTTTATTGATTGATGGTTAATAATTTTAATTATTGTCTACTTAAAAAAGAATTTTTATATTTTTTTGTATTTTGTTCATTATTTTATTCATCATAGGTATTATTTGTTGTGTTTGTATATATTAAAATAATTTCTAACTTTTTCATTTAAAAATAAATTAGTTTTTAAAAATAAATTTTAGTAAAAGTGAATATATTTAAATATGTTACGTATTATTTCAGGAAAATATAAAGGTTTTAAATTGAATTCAGTTTTATCTGATCAAACAAGAAGCACTTCTCATTTATTAAGAAAAAGTTTATTTGATACAATTGGTAAATTTATTGAAGAAAGTATTGTCTTAGATTTATTTGCTGGTTCTGGAGCTTGTGGTTTTGAAGCATTAAGCAGAAAAGCTAAAAAAATTTATTTAGTGGATCACTCTTTTTTAGCTTTTAATATTATAAATAAAAATAAAAACAAATTAAAATTAGATAAAAAAAAAGTTCAAATTTTTTGTAGTGATGCTTTTAAGATGTTGCGAAAATTTATTAAACAAAATTTATTTTTTGACTTAGTTATTTTAGATCCTCCTTATTTTTTTAATTTTTATATTTCAATATTTAAAAATTTAGAAAAAATTACTCATGAAAAAAGTTTGATTGTTTTGGAAATTCATTATAAAACTTTATTATCTTCTGAAATTAATAGTTTTTATTTATTTAAAAAAAAAATATTTGGTACACGAAAAATTTATTTTTATAAAAAAAAATTTTTTTAAAATCTTATATTTTTTAATTTATTATATTTGATATATAATATTATAAGTTAAAGAAAAATTTAGGAATTTTTTTAAATAAATAAAAAAAATAATATAAAAAGAGGGTTAATATTTATGGCATCAGTTTTGTTAGGGGTTATATTTTTTATCTTAGGTTTTGTGTTAGGCGGTTTAATAGTTTTTTTTGCTTTCAGAAGATATTTATCAAAAAATCCTCCTATTACAGAAAAACAAATAAAGTTAATGTTTAAACAAATGGGAAGAAATCCTGGCGAAAAACAAATAAAACAAATTATGGCTAATATTAAAAATCAAAAATAAAATAGGAAATAATATTTTATGTCTTCAATATTTTTTTTTCTTTTAATATTAATTAACTTATTTATTTTTATTTTAATGAATATTTTTTATTATTTTAGAGAAAAAAAAAAAATTAAAAAATATTTGATGAAAATAGTAGATTTCGAAAAAGATTTTTTAAAAACTATTTTTAATGAATATAGCGATAAAGAGATTATCTTAACAAAAAATCATCCTATTACCAAAAATTTATTAAATGTAAAAATAGTTTTTAAAAAAGGAGATAATCAAAATAATTCTAATCAACTTGTTTGTTATCTAAATAAAAAAGTTTTGGATTTAATTAAAAAAGATCAAAAATTAAAAGATATTTATTTATAATTTTTTAAAATTTTTTGAAAAAAAGGAAATAAAATTAATAATTATGAACCAATTACAAATTACCGCTTATTATGAAGATCAATTTAAAGATATAGGAATTATAAAAAATGGTTTAAGAACTAAATTAGTTTCTGCTTTTATGAATGATAATGTTCAAGATTGTAGTTCACCTAAGGAACTTTTTAGTTTGTCTTTAGTTTTATGTTTTTATAAATCGGCTAAAAAAGTTTTAATTTCAAAAAATAAACCAACATTAGATATAAAAGTAAAAGTTTTATGTGATACTTTAATTGATGAAAAAGGTTATTTTTTTAGAATTAATTTATTTTGTGGTATCCAAGAATTATCTATTTCTGAAATTAAAAATATTGTAGAAGAAACACATAAAAAATGTCCTGTTTCTAGAATTTTAAATAATTATCATCAATTTAAAGTAAATTCTGTTGAATATAATGAAATATAATTTCCCCTCCATAATTTAGAAAATTTATCTTATAAATTATTTATATTTATAAAGTCAAAATTATCAGGAAACAAAATATTTATTTATAAAAATAAAAATTATTTTCATAAATTAAAAAATAGTAAAAATTATTTATCAAAAAAATTAAATTTTTCAAAAATAAAAAATCAATATTCGATAATTTTATCATTAACAATTATTTTTATGAAAGGTATTTTAGTTTTAGGATTTAATTTTGGATCTTTTTTTTTATAAAAAAAATAAATTTTTTTTGCTCCATTTGATAATTTTAATAAATCATTTATATTACTATTATTATGATCTATAACTCTTAATCCTTCATCAAAATAAATATAAATAAAATCAATTTCTCCATCAATTTCTTTTTTAATATTAATATCAATATTTTTAAAACAAGGCAATGGAGCTATTATTCCTCTTTTTGGCGCTATATTATAACAATTTTTTTTTATAAAAATATCTTCAGTTTCAGTTATTATTTTATTTATTTTTAAAAAATTATTAATCAATTTTTCCATTGAAAAATAGTCGTTATCTAGAACTAAATTATTATATTCAATTAAATGTATTTTAGTTTTTTCTTTTGAAAAATTAAAACTTTGATCCCAAAAAACAAAAGCTTCAGAAATAGATAAAATATTTTTGTCTAAAAGTTCCTCTAATGTATATAAATTATTTTGAGATTGATATTTTTCTGCAAAAATATTATTTCTAGGTGTTAAATAAACACCTATTAATCCTTTAGGAGGTTTTTTTATATTATAAATTAAAGAGTTTCCTCCAAAAGAATTGTAGGAAGGATTATTTTTATCTAAAAAAATAATGTCTTGATTATTATAAGATTGTAAAATATCTTTTATATATTTTATATTTTTGTCTTGAAGATAAATATTGTATCTTTTTATAGAAGTTTTGAAAATATCTATAAATTCTTCTTGCATATTTTCTTTTTTATTAATTTTTATTTCATTATTGATACGTTTATGAAAATAAATATAAGCAGAAATACGATGATTTGGTAATAAAATAGAATAAATCAGACAAAAAGGAAATAAAATGAAAAAAATACTTTGAATCTTATTATTTTTTTTAATACTATAATACCTCTTTTTTTATATTATTTTTTAATTTTTATTAACTTTTTTTCTAAAAAAGAAAAATCAAAAAAAAATTTAATTTATAAAATTTTTTTCAAATATATAATATTTTTTAAATTAATTTCTCTAAAAATAAAAAATTAATAACATTTTTAAAATAAATAATATCTATTTTTAAACCTTCTATTATTATATATTATGTTTAAATTTTTTATTTATAAATAAACATAAAATATTTGAGGCTATAAATGTGACTAATTTATTTCGAATTATAAAATCTAATTTTTTTCAGATTTTATCTTCTATCAATAAAGAAATTTATATTGATTGTTTGTTTATTTTAGATAAATTAGCAAACGAAGATGAAGAATTTAACATTAACAAAGATATAGCTTTAAATATTTTAGAAAAATATTTTAAAGAAAAATCTAAAATTTTAGTAAGAGAAAATAATGATGATTTAGAATTTATAAATAATCATCGCCAGAAAGCTTTAAAGGTTATTTCTTTATTTAAAAAAAACGGTTGGCTTTCAGAAGAAAGAATTAGTTTTAATATAACTAATTTACATTTTTTTGATTATAGTATAGAAATGATTTTTTTCTTAAAGAAAACTATTAACCAAATTAAACCTGAATCAATTGAAAATATTTATAGTATTTATTATTTATTAAAAACTTCTTTTTTAGAAAAAAATTTTAATATTTTAAAAGAAATTGTAATTATAACTAAAAACATTCTTATAAAGTTAAAAATTTTGAAAGCTAATATTTATTTTTTTTATAACCAACTTATAAATACTAATTTTGATTATAATTTAAACAAAATTTTAGAACAATTATTATTAAATTATAAAAAAAATTTTTTTGATTCTTCTTATTATATTTTAAAAACAACTAATAATTTTTCTAAATATCGTATTAAGATCAATTTAATGTTAAATAAAATAGAATCAAAAAATTTTTCTTTTGAAGAAATAGATGAAATAAAAAAAAATTTAAAACTAATAGACAAATTAACACAAATTATAGATCAAAAAAATGAACAATATTTACAAATATCTTGTAATAGAATTTTATTTTTTTATAATCAAAAAAAAAATATTAAAAATATTTTAAATTGTACTATTAAATTTATTTTAAATAATAATATTAATATTCATTTTTATGATTTTTTTAATTTATCAATTATCAAAAATTTAGATGAATTATCTTTTTATAAACCTCGAGTGAATAAATTAAAAATATTAACATCAAAATTAGATAAAATTCCTGTTGAAATAAAATATAATTTAAAAAATAAAAAAAAAAATTTTTTAAATAAAAAAAATTATTTTGATAATAAAAATATTAACCTTTTCGTTGAAAAAATTTTGAATAAAAAAAAATATATTAAAGCATCTCAAATATCTTTACAAAACAATCAAGATATATCAAAACTTATTTTGATTTATCTTTATTCTAAATCTTCATGTTATAAAAATATTTATCAAATTAAAAAATTAAACCAAAAAGTTAATAAATATAATTTAATTTTTTTAGATTTTGAAATTTCCAAAATTAATTAAAAATAAATAAAAAATTATTTTCCTTCTTAAATTTTTTATTTTTCAAATTTATATTTATTAACTTGAATTTTAACTAACTTTATTTTTAAAAAATAAAATTTAACTTTTTTTAAAATAATTAGTTAGATATATATTTTTTAAAAAAGATTTTTATTTTTATAATTTATAAATTATTTTAATTTTTTAAAAAAATGGAATAATTATGAACTTTTTTAATAATAATTTTGAAAATATCTTTTTTCTTTAATTTTTTAAAAAGAGTTTAATAATATAGGTGTTATTTTTTTAAATTAATTTATTTTTCAATTTATTAATGATTATTAAAATTAAATAGATTTTTAAATAACAAATATTTTTCCATAATAATTTTTTTAATAAAAAAAAAAATTATCTAAAGATTAATAATAGTTTTATGGTTTTTTAAAATTCATTAAAAAAATTAAAAATTTGATTTTTTATTTAAAAAATAAAAATAAATTCAAAAACAAATAATTAAAAAGCTTTATTAATGCTCCCGAATAAAGTTAATTTTTTTTTTAATTCTTCTTTAATTGCTAAATAACCTGGGTTTAATAATTTTCTTGGATCGAAACCTTTATTAGATAAATCTTTTTTATCTTCAATATATTTTCTTGTAGCTTTAGCAAAAGCAATTTGAAATTCAGTATTAACATTTATTTTAGCTACTCCTAAATAGATAGCTTTTTTGATCATTTCTTCTGGAATACCTGTTCCTCCATGAAGAACTAAAGGAGTTTTTTGGTTCGTTAAAGTTCTAATTTTACTGAAAATATCAAATTTTAATCCTTTCCAATTTGGAGGATAAGGTCCATGAATATTACCTATGCCAGCTGCCAACATATCTACTCCTAAGTCGGCTATTTTTTGGCATTCATAAGGATCTGCTATTTCTTCTTGTCCAGTTAACCCGTCTTCTTCTCCGCCAATTCCTCCAACTTCTGCCTCTACTAAAACTCCCTTATCATGACATATTTTAATTATTTCTTTTGTTTTTTGGTAATTAATATCAAAAGGAAGATGACTTCCATCAAACATAACAGAATTAAAATTTGCTTCTAAAGCTTTAAAAACACCTTCATATGAACCATGATCAAGATGTAAAATTACAGGAACTGAAATATTATAAAAAGAGTCTAAATTTTTAACTAAAGAAAAAACTGTTTTAAAACCGCCCATATATTTAGCTGCTCCTTCAGAAACTCCCAAAATAACAGGAGTTTTTAATTCTTCTACTGTTTCTAAGGTTGCTTTGATCCATTCTAAATTATTTATATTAACTTGAATAATAGCATATTTTTCTTGATGGGCTTTTTGAATAATTCTTTTATCTGATATTAACATTTTAATTTTCCTTAAAAATACTTTTTAAATTAAATTACTTATTTTTAAAAGTAATCGTGACAATTGACTAACATAACTCATTTCATTATCATACCAAGCAATTAATTTTAAAAAACGTGGTTTGTCTTTTAAAATTTGTAAAGTATTAGAATCATATAAAGAACCAAAATTAGTACCAATAATATCAGAAGAAACAATTGGATCTTCTACATAAGCTAATGTTTGATTAATATTTTTTTTAAAAGCGTTGTTGATCATTTCTTGGTTAACTTCTTTATTTAATTCTGCTGTTAAATCAATTAAAGAACCCGTAACATTAGGGACTCTAATTGCTGTTCCGTCTATTTTCCCTTTTAATTCAGGAATAACCAATTCAATCGCTTTAGCTGCGCCGGTAGAAGTAGGAACCATATTTGCGGCGGCTGCTCTACCTCTTCTGGTCCAAATTCCTTTAGGATGATTTTGATCTATTAAAGATTGATCATTAGTATAACTATGAACAGTGGTCATAAAAGCTTGATTAATTCCAAAATTATCATTTAAAACTTTTATTATTGGTGCTAAACAATTAGTAGTACAAGAAGCTCCACTAATTATAACATCCTCATGATTTAAAATATTATCATTCACATTATAAACAATAGTTTTTATTTTTCCAGTTGCTGGGGCACTAATCAAAACTTTCTTAGCGCCAGCTTCTAAATGTAAACTTGCTTTTTCTTCACTTGTGAATAATCCAGTACATTCTAAAACAATATCTATTTCTAGATTTTTCCAGGGTAAATTTTGAGGATTTTTTTCTTGAAAAACAATAATTTTTTTTCCATCAACTATTAAATAATTTTTTTCAAAACTAATTTTATCTTTTTTATAAGAACCTTGAATAGTATCATATTTTAAAAGATAAGCTAAACTTTCGGGAGAAGCTAAATCATTAACAGCCACTATATCTATGTTAGGATTATCAAAAAGAGAACGAAAAGATAATTTACCTATTCTTCCTAAACCATTAATTGCTACTTTAGTTTTCATAATATTCTATATACCTTTACTTTTTAAATTTATAAAAATATCTTAAAAAAATATTTAATAATCGAAACATTATTTTTTTTGAAAAAAATAATAAAAAATAATTAAGTAACATAGAAAAATAAAAAAAGACACACATAAATTATTATACATTTTTATTATAAATTTGATGTTAACTTTAAAGTTATATCACTGACATTAATATAAAAAAAATGATATAAATAACATATATATATATTATTTTTTTTGTTAAAAAACGAAAATATATAAAAAAATTATGATTTAGTTAAGAAAATAATTATTTTAAAAAATATTTGTTAAAAAAATATTTTTCCTATGGTATAATTTACTTGGTTATACTTTTTTTATTTTTATAAAACAGTATAATCAATAAAAAAAACCAAATTTAAATTATTAAATGAAATTTATTATTAAATTAAATTTTAAAATTTTTTAAACTAAAACTAAAAATACTTTTTCCTTTCTTTCTTGTTTATAGTTATACAATTCATTCTTTTTTTGAAAAGTTTAGAATTGTATAACTATTTTTTTTATTGAATTCTTATTTTATTAAAAATTATCATCATGTTAATGATTACAAAAATAACTTTTTATTTTTATAAAAATTTAAATATAAAAGTTGTTGGATAAAAAATAGATTTAACTCTTTTTATCCACTGAATATTTTTAAAGAAATTAATAATAAAGATATAAATTTAAGTTTATTTTTTAATTTTTCAAATGTTTAAAAATACGTTTAATTTTACTTTTTAAAAAATTTTTCAAATTCTAAAAAAATTTTTTGAAAAATCCTTTAATGTACTTTTTATACAAAAAAGTGAAACAAAATGTTAACAAAAATGAAAAAATAAATTTTTAAAAATAAATAATTTCATTTATAAAAAAAGAATCATTTTAAAAATTTTAATTTTTTAATTCTTTTTTAAATTTTTTAAATGTTATAAATATGAGAAAATTAATAAAAAGAAGATTATTTAAATAATGAAATAAAATAGTTGAAAATGTATAATAAATAACTACCACTGAAAAAAACGCACTGCTCCCTATTCGCTACACAACCAAATGAATAGGTTACATTGGTAACATGGAATAAAAAATAAAGAATAGAATTAATAATAAAGACCAATTTTAAAGTTTGTCTTTTTTTGTTTTTAAAAAAAGATAACCTTTCTATAAAAAAATACGGAAGGAAGAAAAATGATAAAAAATCATTTTTTAAAAAAGATAAAACAATAGAAACATAAAAGTTAATTACTCTTTTTTTAAAAGACAAAAAAATCTCAAATTGAGAGATGAAATTATTAAAAATTATGAAGATTTTGTTTGGAACAATAGTACATAGTTTTAAATATTATCCTTTAAAATATTAGAAAAACAAGATTTATTCCAAGAAGGGATATTAGGATTGCTAAAAGTTTTTCATAAATATGAAGATATCGAATATTCATTTATGAATTATGCAATTGAGATCATAAAATTTGAAATAAGAGAATTAATTATAAAAAGTTATATTCCTTCAAACCCACAAAGAAAAGTGAAAGAAGAAATAAAGACCAACAACGAAGAATTCAGAGAAGAAATAATCCCTTTAACATTTTCTAAAGATCTTAAACCCTCATCAATACTGGTTAAGAGAAGTAAAACATGAATTTTTTATTAAGAAATTAAAAAAAATTTAGTGACACTTAATTAAAAATTATTTGTTTAGCTTTTGGAATAACATCAGGAAATATTAACCACGATTATCAAACAACATCCTATTTAAATTCTGATATTTCTAATTTGCTAAATTTAAAAGTTGAACAAGTTATAAATATTAAAAAAACATGTTTTAAAAAATTAAAAAACAAGAATGAAATTTAAGAAGCGGGTATATTCTTTATAAGAATTAAAATAAGAGCCGGCTATAGTAATTTTCAATTATTAAAATTAGGTTATTCTCTAAAAAAATCATGAATAAAATATAAATAAATAAAAGATAAAAAATATATAATATTGATATATTTAATTAAAAATATTATTAAGAAAGGTTATTCCAATAATGAATCAATCAAATTTTTTCCAAAAAAATGGTTTTTTTATTTTTCTTCTTACCATTTTTGGAATTGTTTGTTGTGTTGTCTGGTTTAAAAATCAGAAAGAAAAAGAAACAAAACCAGTTTCTCCGCCAGAATCAGTATCAGAATCATTACAACCATATGAAGAAAAATCGATTCCTCCTCAAATGAAACGTTATACAAAAACTATCCTACCAAAAATTAAAACAACTACTGCTCGTTTAGAACAAATTAAAACTTATCTTTTTACAGAGCATTCTGATCATAATTTTTTACCTCCTGATTTATCAGAACGAGAAAAAGAAAAAATCACTGAATTAAAAAAAAGTTGGAAGGAAAAATTAGAAAATTTAGAAAATAGAAAATTAAAAAAATATATAAACGAATACCAAAAAATATATGATGAACACCAATCACAATTAAATTCTCTTCTGCCTCAAATAGAATCTTTTAAAAAACAAAAAATAAAATTAGAAGAACAACTAGAAATAAAACAATCAGAAATTGATAGATTAAAAATTGATAAAAAAGACAAAGAAGATGAAATAAAAAAACTTCAAGATGAAAAACAAGTTATATTTGAAGAAATCAGACAAGTCGAAATTAAAATTGGTAAATTAGAAGCGGACCAAAAATACTATCAAGATATGTTAAATCGTGTCAAAGATTTAAAAAAAGGTTCAGAAAAAAGCTATGAAAGAATTGAAAAAGAATATAAAAATTTAATTCTTTTTGAACTTGATCCCCTTTACGAAATAACCTCAACTGAGGGATAAATAAAAAGGAGTTTAGTAATTAATGTTTAAATTACAAAATCAATTAAAAATAATTAAGCATTTGTTTATTACTTTTTTTTAGGAATATTATTAATAAATAATAAAAATCATGTGCTTCACCTAGAATACATTTAGATGTAAGAAAAAATTAACTTGAAGAAGAAAAAAATAGTTTAATTATATAATTTAAATAACGTTTTTAATGATATTAATTTAGATTTTTCTCCAACATTTTTAAACAGAATAATTATAATTTTCAATAGAATAGATATTGTATTAAATAATATCCAAATGATAAATCAACAAATTATTTCTCGCGATTAACGCAATCCACAAAATTAAAATAATCCAAAACCATCAAATAACAACCGAATGCACTAAAATAAATAAATAAAAATAAGGAGTAATATATATAATGTTAGTAAAAAATAAATTACATCTTTTACCATTCTTTTTAATTAGTTGTTTAGGGTTATTATTTCAAATGAATAATAATCAAGTTATGGCGGCACCTAATGAAGAGTTTGTTGGTGATATGAGAATCGTTAATGTAACTTTATCAAATATTAATGTTCTAAAAAATCATGAACCTTTTTTACGATATTTTGATTTTACACTAAATTATCCATGTTATAACGGAAATATGGAATCATTTGCAATGATATGGAAAATTAAAAATCCTCCTCGCAATTTATTAGGTGTTTTTTTTGATAATGGTATAAGAGACGATGAAGATGATAAATATAATTTAGAAGAATTAAAACAAATAGGTAATGGTGCTCATAATATGTATATTTTTTGGAAATATGAAGAAAAATAACTTTCTAGATTTATAAAAAGGAGATTTGATTAATAATAATAATTCAATGATGGCGATTAAAAATAATAATTTAGAAGAAAAAAATTAATTTTTAAAAAAATAAAAAAAAATTAAATTTTATATCTTAACATTACAAATATACAAACAAAACCAAAAAATAAAATTTAAAAAAATATTAATAGATAATGATCCTGAAAAAAAACTTTTAAAAGTAAATAAACAGTCCAAAATAATAACAAAAGACAAAAAAATATTTTATTAATTTAAGTCCCTGTCCAAAGGGACTTTTTTCTCAGCAAAACATTAACAAAAATGGTAAAGAAAAACATTCCAATCATTAAAATCAAAAAAAATGATACAAAAATGATGCAATATAAGAAAAATTAGTAGTTAAAAACCAATAAATAAACACTAAAAATAAGAATTAAAACAAAAAAAAATCGTGCTCAACAACGTCACGAAGAAAAAAAACAGCCACTCTTTTTAACAATGTTTTTGCTAAAATATAATAAGAAAATAAAAAACAATAGCTCAAAAATAATTATTTAAATTATATAATATATTCAGTTATCAAGAAAGGTTAACTCAATCATGAATCAAACAAACTTTTTTCAAAAAAATTGGCTTTTAATTTTCATTTTTATCGGTATCGGAATTGTTGGTTGTTATTTTTGGTTTCAAAATCAAAAAGAAAAAGAAACAATGGTTGTGTTCCACTAAAATATAACTATTTCAAAACGAAAATTTGTTCTAAAATTAGAATCAAATTATTTACTAATTACAAATATGATAACACAAAAAAGAAAATTGTTTACAAAAAAAATTTTAAATTTTTTATTTTTTTAAAATTTGCTTTTTTAACAAAGAAAAAGAAAAAAAGAAAAAGAAGCAAAAAGAAAAAAAGAAAAAGAAAACATATATATATAAAATATATATAAATATTCCCCTATAAATCTAAGCTTAATCTAAGTTTAATCTAAGCTTATTTTTTTAAAAAAAAAAAAAAATATTTTTTATCTATTTAATTAAATAAAGAAATTAAAAAAAATGAAAAAAGCTTAGATTAAACCTAGATTTTTAGGGGGAATTATATTTACAATTTTTTTAAGTTTTAATTTATAAAACTATTTTAACTTTTTAACGATTTTAAACATTTTAAAGCATTGTTCTTTAAAAAGAGTATTATTTTATATCTCTTGACTATATCGTTTCTTATTTAATTGATTTGAGTTGTTTTAGAAGGTATTGATTGTTAATGAAAACCTCTATTTTGATATTTCTAGAATAATTTTTAAATCATTATAAATAAGAAGAAAAAAAATTAAAAAAATTGTTTTCTTAACTTCGTGCTTTTTTTTATTTAAAAAATTAAAAAATCCTACTAAACAAGGTTCTCAATGAGAATTGAGAACAGAATAATGATTTTTAAATTCTAAAGGAGTGAAATATTTTAAATATTTTAATCTTCTTTTTTGATTATAATTCTTAATAAAAGAA
>NZ_JAUZJP010000002.1:0-68951 GCF_032886435.1 Candidatus Phytoplasma stylosanthis | reverse complement strand
CTGAAAAACAGGACAGATTTATTTAGATTCACTTGCTGTCCACTAAAACTCTCATAAGTTGCCAACAAAGCTAATAAAAAAATGTTTATAATTTAAATTATATTTTGATCATATTGTTAACTGATGGTGTAATTATTTTGTTGTCTTCTTTTTTAGAAAGTTCACAATGTTTAATTATTTTTTTTGTTAGACTTTTTTTTTCATTTTTCGCTTTGATTATTTTGGGTTATATAATGGATAAAAATTATTTTCCACAAAATAATTTAGATAAAAAATAAAAATTTATTTTTATTCAAAAAAACGAAATATATAAAATTTCAATATATAAATTAGAAGATTGTTTAAAATAATATGTATAAAAATGGAATTATTAAAATAGAAATGGCTAGTCCTGAATTATATATCGGCAAGCCTTTACAAAATGCTCAAAGTATTGTTAAAATTTTAAATAAAAGTAAAGCTAGTTTTGTCTTATTTTCTGAATTATGCTTGAGTGGTTATTCTTCGGGAGATTTATTTTTTGAGATTAGTTTTTTAGATGAAAATTTATCTGCTTTAAGATTTATTATGGATAATACTTCTTTTCAAGGAGTTTATTTTGTTGGAATGCCTTTTTTATTTCAAGAAGTTATTTTTAATGTAGCAGTTGTAGTTCAAAAACAAAAAATTTTAGGAATTGTTCCGAAAAAAACAATTCCAAATTATAAAGAATTTAATGAAAAAAGATGGTTTCAATCAGGTAAATTAATAAATAAAGATATAATTTATTTTTTAGGACAAAAAGTACCGATAGGCGATATTTTATTTATTAATAAAAATTTTGATATTGTTTTTGGTGTAGAAATTTGTCAAGATTTATGGACTATTAATTCTCCTAGTGATTTATTGGTTTTAAATGGGGCTCATTTGATTTTTAATTTATCTGCTTCAACTGAACATCTTAATAAAGATAAATTTCGTAAATTAGCTGTTTTAAATCATTCTCGTAAACAAATTAGTGGATATTTTTATACAAGTAGCGGAATTAGCGAGTCTTCTGTTAGCTCTGTTTTTTCAAATCATAAAATAGCATCTGTTGTAGGAGAAATTGTTTCTGAAAAAGATTTAAATGATCAAGATATTAGTTTAGTTGTTGACATTTTAATTGATTATATTAAATATCAAAGAAGAATCGATACTACTTTTGGGGATCAAAAAATAAATAAACAATTTCCTTTTTTAGAATCTTATTTTGAATTAAAAGAAAATGATGATTATCAATTAGAAAAAAGTTTTTCTAAAAAACCTTTTTTGAATAATCATGATTTAGAAGAACAATTAAAATTATCTAATACAATTCAAGTTTTATCTCTGCATAATATAATAAAATCATTTCATTTTTTTGAAATAATATTTGAAATAAAAAATAGATTAAATGATTTTTTAACTCTTTTAGTTGTTTTACAGTATTTTAAAAAAATAAAAAAAGATTTAAAATTGTTAAAAATTATTATAAAAAAAGAAAATTATTCTAATAATTATCAAACTTTTGATTTTTATCTAAAAATGTTAAGTTATTTAGGTATTTATAATATTCAAATTATCGAACAAAAAGAAAAATATAACAAAATATTTTTAGATAATTTAAGTAATAAATTAATTTTAGAAAGTGATAATTTATCTGATATTGCCTCTGGAAAAGTTAATTTGATTAATCAAAATCATTATTATTTATATAATTTAAATGTAAGTATTCCTAATACTTTTATGGTAGAGTTGATTTTATTTCATTTCAGAAATCAAACAATTATTTTAGAAGATTATATTAAAAATTTTTATTTGTTAAAAATAGATGAATTTTTAAATTTGCAAGTTATTATCGAAGATTTTATTTTATACCATTATTTAAATGGCGGTTTACAAAATGAAAAAATAGCTTTTTTGTTAGAAAAAAGTTTTTCTTTATCTTATGAAAAAAGTTTAATATTAGTAACACAGTATATGAATAATTTTTATAAAAATCAATATAAAAAAAATAAAATAGCACCAGGTCCTCAAATTTTATCTAATTGTTTAACTTATAGAAAATAATTTTTTATTAATAAAAATTAAAAAAATTTTAAAAAAGGATAAAGATGAAAAAAAGAGTAATTATTGGTTTATCTGGTGGAGTTGATAGTAGTGTTTCTGCTTTTCTTTTAAAAAAACAAGGTTATGATGTCGAAGGAATTTTTATGCGTAATTGGGATAGTAGTTTAAATTATGATATCGAAGGAAACCCTTATCTTAAAAATAATATTTGTCCTCAAGAAAGAGATTATGAAGATGCTTTAAAAGTGGCTGAACAATTAAATATTAAATGTCATAAAGTAGATTTTTCAGAAGTCTATTGGGATAAAGTTTTTTCTGTTTTTTTAGATGATTTAAAAAAAAACTTAACTCCTAATCCTGATGTATTATGTAATAATAAAATTAAATTTTTAACTTTTATTGAATATGCTAAAAAATTTAATCCAGATTACATTGCAATGGGTCATTATGCTCAAATTATTAGAAAAGAAAATAAAATTATTTTAGCTCAAGCTATTGATAAAAATAAAGATCAAACTTATTTTTTATCTCAATTAAAAACAGAACAATTAGAAAAAGTTATTTTTCCTTTAGGAATGATAACTAAAAAAGAAGTTAGAGAAATAGCTTTTAAAGAAAAATTAATTACTGCTCAGAAAAAAGATTCTACAGGTATTTGTTTTATTGGTGAAAGAAATTTTTTTTCTTTTTTAAATAACTATTTACCTATTGTAAAAGGACCGATTAAAGATATAAATGGTACTTTTTTAAAAGAACATGAAGGAGTCATTAAATATACTATTGGACAAAGGAAAGGTTTAAATTTAAAAGTTACTAAAGAAAATCAGTCTCCTTGGTTTGTAATTGGCAAAGATTTAAAAACTAATACTCTTTATGTAGATCAGAATAAAAATAGTTTTTATTTATATAGTGATTCATGTTTAGTTTCTAATGTTGTATGGAGAGATAAAGAATATTATCAAAAAAATGTTAGAATATTATTATATGCTAGATTTCGCTATCGTCAACCTTTACAAAAAGTTGAAATAAAGTTTATAGATGAAAATAGAATTAAGGTTTATTATCCGCAAAAAATTAAATTAGTTACTCCAGGACAAATTTGTGCTTTTTACAAAGATAATTTTTGTTTAGGAGCGGGAATAATAAAAAAAGTTTATTCAAATAAAAATGAAATGTTATATTCTTAAATTTTTAGATCGTTTTTAAATTTACTTTTTAAAAATTATTATAACAGAGGTTGGGGAATTTGTATTTATTATTAGAAAATAATTCCAATAATAATTTTAAAGATGAGTCAGAAATATATCAAGAATTAATACAAAAAATTTCTTTATATATCAAAGAAAAAGATATCTTAGAAAAAATTCATCGAGCTTATTTATTAGCTAAAGAAAAACATAAAAATCAAAAAAGAGTTACAGGTGAAGAATTTATTATTCATCCTATTCATGTATCTAAAATTTTAGCTGATTTAAAAAGCGAACCAAATACTTTAATTTCTGCATTATTACATGATATTTTAGAAGATACTGATTTTACTTTTGAAGAATTAACAAAAATTTTTGGCGAAGATGTATCTTATATAGTTTTAAAAGCTACTAAATTAAAAAAACTTGTTTTTAATCATCATCAAAGACAGTTAGAAAATCAACAAAAAATGTTTCTTGCTATGTCGAAAGATATTCGTGTTGTTCTTTTAAAAATAGCAGATAGATTGCATAATATGCAAACTTTACAAAAAATGAGATTTGAAAAACAAAAACGTATTTCCAAAGAAACTTTAGGGATTTATGTACCTTTAGCTCATCGTTTAGGATTATATCGAATTAAATCACAATTAGAAGATCTAGCTTTTCGTTATTTAAATCCTAAATTATATTATAAAATTTCTAATTTAATAAAAATTAAAAAATTTGAAAGAGAAAGATCAATTGTCAATATTATTGGTAATATGAAAAAATTATTTCATGATTGTAATATCAATAATTTTGATATTGATGGAAGAATTAAAAATATTTTTAGTATTTATAAAAAAATGGAAAAAAAAAGATTACTTTTTGATGAAATTTTTGATTTATTAGCGATTCGAATTATTGTTGATAAAGTAGATTCATGTTATCGTTGTTTGGGAATTATTCATAATAATTATTCTCCTTTACCACTTAAATTTAAAGATTATATTGCTGTTCCTAAACCAAATTTATATCAATCTCTTCATAGTACTGTTTTATCTAAAGATGGTACTTTATTTGAAATTCAAATAAGAACTAAAGAAATGAATGAGATTGCTGAAAATGGAATCGCAGCACATTGGGGTTATAAAGAAAATAAAAAATATTCTAAAGAAGATAAACAATTAGAAATTGTTAAAAAATTAAGATGGTATCAAGAATTAATAAAAATAACGAAAGATTCAGATAGTAATTTATATAAAAATTCTAAATATTTTATTGATGTTATTAAAAATGATATTTTAAATGAAAATGTATATGTTTTTACTCCTAAACAAGAAGTTTATGAATTTCCTAAGGGTTCTACACCAATTGATTTTGCGTTTAGAATTCATTCTGATATTGGTTATAGAATTTCAGGAGCAATTGTTAACAATAAAATTGTTCCTTTGAATTATATATTGCAAAATGGTGATATTGTTTCTATTAGAACTAATAAAAATATTTTTCGTGTTAAAAAAGAATGGTTAAAAATAGTAAAAACTATTTATACAAAAAAATTAATAAAAAAAGGTTTAAATAAACAAAAAAAAAATAATTTAATTTTAGTTCAAATGGGAAAAGAAATTTTAGAAAAAGAACTTAATAAGCATAAAATAGAATTTACAATTGATAAATATTTTATATCTCAAAGTTTTTCCCAAAAAGATATTCAAAATATTGATGAATTTTATTTATCTCTTGCTAATAAAAAAATTAGTTCTAATTTAGTTATTTTCAAGATTCGTTCTTTTTTAGAGAATAAAAAAAATTTATTAAACAAATCAATTTATAAAAATATCGAACAAAAATATAATAATGATGATACAGGTGTTTTTATTGAAGAAGTTAGAAATGTAAAATTAAAAATTGCTAATTGTTGTTTGCCTGTTTTTGATGAAGAAATTGTAGGTTTTATTTCTAAAGGAAAAGGGATTAGTATTCACATTAAAAATTGTCCTAATTTGCTTAAATATGATTCTAGCAAAATTGTTTCTGCTTATTGGCGAAATAATCCCAAATTAAAATATTTTGTTTGGATTAATTTAATATGTTCTTCTAATCATTCTTTATTAACTGAAATTTATAATAAAATGAATTTTTTAGGAATTAGTTTTAATAAAATCAATATTAGTAATAACAATAATACTAAACAAACAAATATTAAATTAAAAATTTGCGCCAAAAATATCAAAGAAATAGAAAAATTAATATCTAATTTATCTCAATTAGATAATATTTATCAAATTTATAGAGGAATTAATTAAAAAAAAGTGATGATAAAAAAAATTAAAGGAACTCATGATTTAATATTTGATGAAATTGAAAAATGGAAAGATGTAGAAAATAAAATTAAATTTTTTTTAGATAAATATAATTTTCAAGAAATAAGAACTCCTATTTTAGAATATTATGAAGTTTTTCAACGTTCTTCTCGATATTCTGAAATGGTTTTAAAAGAAGTTTTTCAATTTTTAGATAAAAAAGGAAGAAAAATTGTTTTAAGACCAGAAGGTACAGCACCTGTTGTAAGAAGTTTTGTTGAAAATAAACTTTATTATTTGAATTATTTACAGAAATTATATTATTATGGCCCTTTTTTTCGTTATGAAAGACCTCAAAACGGACGTTATCGTCAGTTTCATCAATTAGGTGTTGAATTAATCGGAGTTCAAAATATATTATCAGAAATAGAATTATTTTTTTTAATCACTGATCTTTTTAAGATTTTTAATTTAAATGATTTCAAAATTATAATTAACACTTTAGGAGATTTTGAAACTCGTTCTTCTTTTTTCGAAGAATTTATACCTTATATTAAAAAAAATAAAAATCAATTATGCGATTTATGCCAAAATAGAATAGAAAAAAATGTTTTAAGAATCTTTGATTGTAAAAAATGTTCAAATAAAAAAATTTTAAAAGATGCTCCCTTACTTTTTAAATATTTAACCCCTAATGCTCAAATAAAATTTGATCAAATTTTATTTTTTTTAAAAAAAGCCAAAATTAATTTTGAAATTGATTGGAAATTAGTTAGAGGTTTAGATTATTATACTGATATTGTATTCGAAATTTCTTATTTTTCTCCTTTATATAAACAAAATTTTATTTTAGGAGGGGGCGGAAGTTATAATAAACTTATTCAAGAATTTGGTGGTAATTCTATCAATAGCATGGGATTTGCAATTGGAATGGAACGTTTTATGATTGTTTTAAAAGAAATTGGTTTTTTTAAAAATTATCAAAAACCAAATTTAGATTTATATTTGTTTTCGTTAGATGAAAAAGTTATCACGCAAAATTTTTTTTTATTAAGAGAAATTCGTAAAAACAACATAAAAGCCGAGATGAATTATAAGATTATTAATTTTCAAAAACAATTATCTAAAATTTTGGAAACTAAACCTAAATATGTTTTGTTTATAGGAGAAAAAGAAATTAAAAATAATCAAATTACTGTTAAAAAGATTTTAGATAAAAGAACATATATTGTTAAACAAAATGAAATAATAGATTTTTTAAAAAAGGAAATTATATTGTAAATGCAAACAAAATATATTTTATGGAATAATGAAATAACATTAAAAAATAAAGGTCAAAAAGTTTTAATCAAAGGATGGATCAATTCTAAAAGAAATATAGGTGGTAAAATATTTTTAAATTTAAGAGATTTTTCTGGTTTAGTTCAACTAGTTATTGATAAAAAAAATCCTCATTATTCAAAAATTGCTTATCTTAAATTAGAAAGCGTAATTGAAATTACAGGTATAGTTATCGAGAGAATAAATAAAAATTTTAATTTAAAAACAGGCGAAATAGAAATTTTAGTTCAATATATTAATATATTATCAGAAGCTCAACTTTTACCTTTAAATGTTTGTGGTGGCCCTGAATCTTTAGAAGAACATCGTTTAAAATATCGTTATTTAGACTTAAGGAATGAAAAAAAAAAACAATATTTAGTTCAACGACACGCAATTACTCAAAATATTAGAGAAACTTTATTAAAAAATAATTTTTTGGAATTAGAAACTCCTATTTTATCTAAATCTACCCCTGAAGGAGCAAGAGATTATTTAGTTCCTTCAAGAATTCATCCTTTTCATTTCTACGCTTTGCCTCAATCTCCTCAAATTTTTAAACAATTATATATGATTTCTGGTTTTGAAAGATATTTTCAAATCGCTCGTTGTTTTCGTGATGAAGACTTAAGATCAGATAGACAACCAGAATTTACTCAAATAGATATTGAAACTTCTTTTTTTAGTCAAGAAGAAATAATGATTTTAACTGAAGAGATAATGGAAAATCTTTTTCAAATTATTTTAAAAAAAGATTTAAAAAGACCTTTTTTTAAGATAACTTATGAAAAAGCTCTTAATTTATATGGTACTGATAAACCAGATTTAAGATTTGATTTACTTCTTCAAGATTTAAATTTTTATTTTCATTTTTCTGTTTTAGTGAAAAATAATATAAAACAAAAAATTAAAGGTATTAAAATTAATACCCAAATTTATAAAATTGCTTTTTCAAGAAAAGAAATAGATGAATACAAGAAAATAATAAAAGATATATTTTCGGTTGATTTGCATTATATTCAAAAAAAGGATTTTTGTATTAAAGGTTTTTTAAGTCAATTTGTTATTGATTCTTCTTTTTTAGCAGAAAACGAAATTTGTTTTTTTATTATTTTTGATGAATTATCAAAAAATAATGATCACTTTTTAAGAGCATTGGGGTTTTTAAGAAATCAATTAGCTAAAAAATTAAATTTATATAATTCTACAAAAGAATCTTTCTTATGGGTAGTTGATTTTCCTTTATTTGAATTTAACGAATCAGAAGGAAGATATTATTCTATTCATCATCCTTTTACTGCACCTGTTGATATTAATCAATTATACCAAGAACCTGAAAAAACCAAATCTCAATCTTATGATTTAATTTGGAATGGTTATGAAATTGGTGGTGGTTCATTAAGAAATTTTCAATATCATGTCCAAGAATTTATTTTTGAAAAATTAGGATTGAAAAAAAAAGAAATAGATGATAATTTTGGTTTTTTAATTGAAGCTTTAAAATATGGTGCTCCTCCTCATGGCGGGATTGCTCTAGGATTAGATCGTTTAGTTATGTTATTTACTAAAACTAATAATATTAGAGATGTTATTGGTTTTCCTAAGAATCAAAAAGGTCAAGATATAATGATTAAAAGTCCTAGTTTAGTTGAAAAAAAACAATTGTCTCTTTTAAAATTAAAAATATTAAAAGATAATAATTTATAAAATTTTACATCAGGAATAAAGGAATTAATCGTGGTTTTTCATTTATCTTCTCAATTGGATCAAAAAAATGTTTATATTATTTCTGTCAGTGGTGGCGTTGATTCAATGGTCTTGTTAGATTATTTATATCATTTAAAATATTCTTTGATCGTTGTTCATTTCAATCATTTAAAAAGAAATCAATCATTTGAAGAAAAAAAAATTGTTGAACAATATTGTTTTCTTAAAAAAATTCCTTTTCATTATTTTGAATTAAAAATTGAAGAAAAAGATTTTCAAAATCAAGCTAGATCGTTAAGAAAAGAAAAATTAAAAAAAGTTGCTGTTCAATATAAAACTTTTTACTTAATGACCGCTCATCATTTAGATGATTTATCTGAAACTATTTTATTTAAAATTGCTCGCGGAAGTTCTATTTTAGGATATAGCGGAATGCAACCTTTTTTGCAAGAGGGCGATTTTTATTTTGTTAAACCTTTTTTATATGTTCCTAAACAAAAAATTATAAATTATGCTCGTGATAAAAAAATTTTATTTTTAGAAGATCACACTAATCAATTAAATTTATATAATCGTAATAAAATTAGGAATAAAATTATCCCCTTTTTTAAACAAATGAACAATTTTTTAAAAAATATAACTAAATTTCATTTTCAATTAACAGAAATTAACAATTTTATTAGAAAAAAAACCATTTTGTTTGTAAACACTGGAAAAGATGATGTATTTGATTTAAATTTGTTTTTAACATTAGATATTTCAATTCAAAAAGATATTATTTTATTTTTTTTGGAAAAAAAAAAAATTAAGAAAAGTTTTGATTTAATTAATAATATTGTTAAATTTTTAAAAAATCGTTCTAAACCTAATGTTTCACATAATTTGAATTCTGGTTGGGCAATATTTAAGAAATATAATATTTTTTTTTGGCAACAAGAAAAAAATGCAATAAAATCGAAACATGAACTTATTAAAAAACCTTTATTACATTTTTCTTCAAAAGAAAATCTATTATTTTTTTGTTTTTCAATACAAAAAATATTTTATGATGAAGATTCTATCACGCCGCCTTTTTTCTTGAGAAAAAGAAAATCAGGAGATATTTTGAAATTTAGTTTTGGAAAACAAAAATTAAAAAAATTTTTTATTAATTCGAAAATTCCTTTAATAGAAAGAAATAAAATTTGGTTAGTTGTAGATCAAAAGAATACTATTATTTGGATTCCTAATCTTTATAAAAATACTAAATTAGGAAAAAATAAAATTATTTATTTAGGATTACAAAAATAAAAATTATTATTATTTATCAAATAAAATAAATTGTGATTAATAATAAAATTAAATTATTATTTAGTATTATTTATAATGTGGGGTTTTTTAATGAATTTTTTTGTTGAATTGTTTGTTTTATTAAAATCATATTTACATTCTTTTTTAACTTTTATGATTGGTTTTTTTTCTGGTTTTATATCTTTTTTATTATTATATTTTTTTTCTGTTTTTAGAAAATTTAACAATAAACATCGTTTAAAACAAGAAGAAAATTCTTCATTTTCTGTTGAGGAAATGAAGAATTTGATTCAAGAAAAACAAAAACAATTTAAAGAAGATAATGAAAAAAATTCTGACGAATATATGTTATTATTAGTTCGTAATTGTCAAAGTTTACTTTTTGAAGTTTCTTCTAAATTTTATCCTAATTCGCCATTTCCTTATTTAGAATTGACAATTGATGAAAGTTTAATTTTAGTTAAATATGTCCAATTTAGAATAGATGAATTATTTAATAAAAATATTATTTCTCTTTTTAGAAAAATAACTTTAAGAAAAATTATGACTTTAAAACAAACATTAGTTGATAAAAAATATGTTGATAAATATAAAAAAACTAATAAAATTTTAAATTCTGTTTCTAATGTTGTAAATATTATCAATCCTTTTCATTGGGCTAAAAAAATATTTTTTAAAACATTTTATAATAAAATTTTAGAAAAAATAGGAACTACAATTATTTTTATCATAGGAGAAGAAATTTATAAAATTTATAGTAAAAAAATATTCGAAACAGATTTAAATATTAATGATATAATAAATTCTATTCAAGAAGAAGTGAAAAATAATTCGAAAATATGATAATATTTTCGAATTATTTTGATATAAAAAAAGGATATAAACAAAATTATGACTATCATTCAGTGGTTTCCAGGACATATGAAAAAAACTTTGCAAGATATTTCAAAAAATTTAAAATTAGTTGATTGTGTTCTAATTATTCTAGATGCTAGAATTCCTTTTTCAAGTATGAATTTTTCATTTTTAAAATTATTAAATAATAAACCTTTTTTAGTTTTATTTAATAAAAGTTATTTAGCGGATTTACAACAAAACTCTTTTTTTATTAATCACTTTCATAAAAAAAAAATACATACTTTGAATATTGATTCAAAAAATATATTTAATATTCATAAAATATATCCCAAAGTAAAAGAAATGTTAAAAATTAATAACGTTAAATTAAAAAAAATATTAAAATTAATGGTTATCGGAGCACCTAATGTAGGGAAGTCTACTTTAATTAATGTTTTATCAAATAAAAAAGTTACTAAAACAGCTAATTTACCAGGTATTACTAAAAAAATTCAATGGATTAATTTACAAAAAAATGTTATGTTATTGGATACACCAGGTTGTTTATGTAATAAATTCGAATGTCCTGAAATAGGTTATTCTTTAGCAGTCTGTGGTTGCCTTAAGGAAAGTGTTTTCTCTAAAGAAAAATTTATTATTCATCATTTGAATTATTTAAAAAAATATTATCCTCTTTATTTACAAAAAATTTTTCATTTAACTGATTTAGAGTTACAAAAAGATAATTTATTCCAAATAGTTGCTGAAAAAATAAGAATTTATAATCATTTTCATGTTCAAATGGAAAATGATTTATTGTCTTTTATTTTTAAAAAAATCAAAAATAATTTTATTTATAAAATTAATTATGATTTAGATTTAAAGTATTTATTTTAATTTCAAAGATATTTTTACAAGAAAGTTTTTAAAAAAAATTATTATGAAAGATGATAATATAGTTATTATTTTAGAATCTCCTGCTAAAGCTAAGACTATTAGTAGTTATTTAGGGAATAATATTAAAGTATTATATTCCAAAGGACATATTAGAAATTTATCTTTTAAAAAAACAGATAATTTAGGAATAGATATTTTAAACAATTTTCAGCCTGATTATCAAATTATTGAAAAGCAAAAACAAATAGTAGAAAAAATAATTCAAAAAACTAAAAATAAAAAAGTTTTTTTAGCTACCGACCCAGATAGAGAAGGAGAAGCGATTGCTTGGCATTTAGCACAAGTTTTAAATTTAAATAAAAACGAAAAAAATAGAATTTTATTTAATGAAATTACAGAAAATGTTGTTAAAGAAGCTTTTTTAAATCCGATAAAAATTAGAGAGTCTTTAGTGGAATCTCAAGAAACAAGGAGAATATTAGATAGAATTATTGGTTTTAAATTGTCTTCTTTGGTTAGAAGAATTAAAGCTCAATCAGCAGGACGAGTTCAATCTGTAGCTTTAAAATTAATTGTTGAATTAGAAGAAGAACGAAAAAAATTTGTTCCAGAGGAATATAATTTAATAAAAGTTTACTTTGATGGTTTTCAAGCTGATTTGGTCGTAAAACCAAAAAATTATAAAATAAAATCAGAAGAAGCAAAAAAAATTGTTTCATGTATTAGAAATAAATTTTTTTTATTAAAAAAAATTAAAAATAAAAAAATAAAAAAATCACCTTCTAAACCTTTTATCACATCTACTTTACAACAAGAAGCTTTCAAAATTTTATCTATGAAAGCATCAACTACCATGTCAATTGCTCAAAAACTTTATGAAGGTATTGATATAGAGGGAGAAAGAATTGGTTTGATAACTTATATGAGAACTGATTCTTTAAGAATTTCATCAGAATTTATCAAAAAAGTTGAAATATTTATTAAGCAAACATATGGAGAAGAATATTTAAGAAATTTTTCTCATGAGTATAAAAAAGATCATAATATTCAAGATGCACATGAAGCAATCAGAGTAACTGATATTCAAAAAAACCCTGAAAGTTTAAAAAAACATTTAAATAAATATGAGTTGTCTTTGTACAAATTAATTTATGAGCGTACTTTATCTAGTTTTATGGCAGATGTTATTTTTCAAAGAACTCAATTATTTTTTGAAGTTGATCAATATTTATTTTTAACTGAAGGAGATGAAATAGTTTTTGAAGGTTATTATAAAATTTTTGGTAATTTATTTAAAAATGATTTTTTACCTGTTTTAAAATTAAATAATAAATATTTAGCTCAAAAAATAGAAATAATTAAAAAAATGACTAATCCACCTGCTCGTTTTACGGAAGCCTCTTTAATTAAAAAATTAGAAAGTTTAAATATTGGTAGACCTTCTACTTATGCTTTAATTATAGAAATTTTAAAAAAAAGATGTTATGTTAGAATAGAAAATAATAAATTTGTTTGTACAGAATTAGGTTTTTTGAATCAAAAACTCTTGAATACTTTTTTTTCTTCAATAATTAATGTGAATTATACATCCCAAATGGAGAAAAAATTAGATGATATTTCTTCTCAAAAAGTTAATAAATTAACATTTTTAAAAGAATTTTACAATGAATTTGAAAAATTATTTTTGGAGGCTGATAAAAAAATAAAAAAACCAGAACCTGTCATTACTCAACAAAAATGTGATTTATGTAGCAATTTTTTAATTGAAAGAAAAAGTAAATATGGTGTTTTTTTAGGTTGTAGTGGTTTTCCTAAATGTAAAAAAATTATGAATATAAAAAAGGTGTAAATTTTATGTTTGATTTTTTAAAAAAAATATTTAAAAAAAAATCTATTTCCAAAAAAGAATATATCGGCATTACAAAGATAGGATTTGATTTTTTTCAATGGAAACAAAATATTTTACAAAAAGAAAATTTTGATTTAGTTTTTTTAAATGATTTAGAAATTTTATTTATTAAATCTGATATCAATGTTTCCACTGCTTCACATTTGATTGAACAGATTAAAAATCAAATAAAAATAAAAAATATTACTAAAACTTATGATTTTTTACTTTTAGTAAAAGAAGTTCTTGTTTCTTTTTATTCTAAAAATTATCATTTAGTAGATAAAAAAAATGAAAATTTATATAACAATAAAAATAAAGTATTTTTATTTGTTGGAGTTAATGGTGTTGGAAAAACGACTACTATTGGAAAATTAGCTTTTAAATTAAAAAAAAAAGGCCATAAAGTTCTTTTAGTGGCTGGTGATACTTTTAGAATAGGAGCGGTTGAACAATTAAAAAAATGGGGTCAAAAAATTAATGTAGAAGTTTTTTATAAATATGGAAATAAAGATAGAAATATTTCTGCTTCAAGTTTATTTTTTGAAGCTTTACTTTATGCCAAAACAAAAAATTTTGACTCGATTTTATGCGATACATCAGGACGATTAGAAAATAAAATTAATTTAATGAAAGAGTTGGAAAAAATCCAAAAAGTTATTAATAAACAAATGCCAGGTGCTCCACATGAAACTTTTTTAATTTTAGATGCCATGACGGGCCAAAATGGACTAAAACAAGTTAAATTATTTAATCAAGTAGTTTGTATTACCAATATTATTTTAACTAAATTTGATGGTATTTCTAAAGGTGGAATTATTTTTACTATTAAAAATTTATATAATTTATCAGTTAAATATATAGGTAATGGTGAACAAGTTGATGATTTAATAACTTTTTCTATTGAAAATTACGTAAATAGTTTATTTGGTAATTAATATGTATAAATTCGATATAAAAAAATATTTTTAGAATACAATTAAAATAATTGATTTATAAAAAAAGAAAGGTTAAGAGATAAAAAAATGAGTTTGTTAAATGATAGTTTTCATAAAATTATAAATAAAATTAAAGGTAAAAAATTTATTAGTTCACAAGATATCGAAGATATAATGAAAGATATTCGATTTTCTTTTTTAGAAGCAGATGTTAGTTATGATGTTGTTGTTGAATTTAATGAATTAATTAAGCAAAAAACTTTCAACAAAGAAGTTTTAAAAGGAGTTCAACCACAAGAACAAGTTATTAAAATTATAAAAGATATTTTAACATTAATTTTAGGAAATAAAAATACTCCTTTACAATTAAATAAAAATTTAGATATTATTCTTTTGATAGGATTGCAAGGTAGCGGCAAAACAACAGTATCAGGAAAATTATCTTACTTTATAAAAAAGAAAATAAAAAAAAAAGTTTTATTAATAGCTGCTGATATTTATAGATTTGGTGCTATTGAACAATTAAAAGCTATTGCAAAAAAAATTGAAGTTGATTTTTTTAGCGAAACAAATGAAAATGTTTTAAATATTATTCAAAAAGGTATTCAATATGCTTTTCAAAATAAATTTGAAGTAGTTATCATTGATACAGCTGGACGTTTAACTATTGATAATCAAATGATTCAAGAAATAAAAAATATAAAAAAACAATTTAAACCTTCTGAAACACTTATTGTTGTAGACTCTATTTTAGGTCAAAAATCAGTTGATATTGTGAAAAGTTTTCATAAAGACATTAGTGCAACAGGAATTATATTAACTAAAATGGACGCTGATGTAAAAGGCGGGACTGCTTTGTCTATGAAATATGTTACTAAACTTCCGATAAAGTTTATTTCTTCTTCTGAAAAACATGATGATGATAATTTTGAAATTTTTCATCCTGAACGGATAGCTTCTAGACTTTTAGATATGGGTGATATGGCAACACTGATTGAAAATGTAGAAGAAAAAATAAACATCAAAAATAATAAAGAAATTTTTAATAAAATTTTGGATGAAGATTATAACTATAATGATTTATTAAAACAATTGAAGTTATTACAAAGAATAGGTTCTGTTAAAAAAATGCTAAATTTTATTCCTGGAATGGCTTCCAAAATTAAAAATCTTCCTTTTTTGGAAGATAATATTATTCAAAAATTTAGATTTATTATTCAAAGCATGACAATAGAAGAAAGGTTAAAACCAATATTAATTGAAAATAATAACCGAAGAAGAATAAGAATAATTAATGGTTCAGGTACGAAAATAATTGATATTAATAATTTGATTCAATTTATTAAAAAACAAAAACAAATTTCTCAACAAATGAGAGGATTAGATTTAGATAATTTAAATAATCCTGAAGATATATTAAAAAAAATTATTAACTAAAAAATAAATATTTTTTTGATTTTGTTATGATATAATATTTATTATCAAAAAAATTATAGTCTGAGGCTTGTAATAAAAAATGCGCAAATTAGTTTTGGTTGACGGAAATTCTTTAGTTTTTCGTGCATATTATGCTACTTATTATAAAAATGATAATTTGATACAAAATTCTGAAAAAAAAGATGTTAATGCTTTAATAATTTTTGTTAATATGTTTAGGAAAATTTTAGAAAAAACTGAAAATTATATTTGTGTTGCTTTTGATTCTAAATATAAAACTTTAAGACATGAATTATATAAAGATTATAAAAAAAGTCGTATTAAAACACCTGATTCTTTAATTAATCAAATTTTTTTAATTAAAGAATATTTAAGTTTATTAGGTATAAAACATTTTTCTAAAGATGGATATGAAGCTGATGATATTATAGGAACTATTGCGCAGCAAGCTTCTCAAAATAATATTTCTGTTTTAATTTTTTCTAGTGATAAAGATTTTCTTCAATTAATAAATAATAATATTTGTGTTGCTTTAATAAAACAAGGATTAAAAAATGTTGTATATTATGATGAAAAAAATTTAGAAGATAAATATTTTTTGCGAGCTCATCAAATAGTTGATTTTAAAAGTATTGTTGGTGATAGTTCTGATAATATTCAAGGTATTCCTTCGATTGGACCTAAGACTGCTATTAAATTGTTAAATCAATTTGATAATTTAGAAAATATTTTTGATAATTTATGGAAAATAAATTCTAAAATAAAAGATAAGTTTATTCAATTTAGGGATAAAGTCTTTTTTAATCGTTTTTTAATAACTATCAATAAATTAGTTCCTTTGTCTTTTGATTATAAAGATACTCAAATTCAAAAACCTAAAATAGAATTATTAAAACAATTTTGGATAAAAAATAAATTTAAGAAATGATTTTAAAATTATAAAATATATAAAAAATAAATAATTTATTTTTAAATATTTTTTATTTTTTAAGAAAGGAAATTATTGATTTAATGTCAGAAAATTATATATTCAATGATCCTGATAAAAAAAATATTCAAAATCCTAATAAAGAATCACGAAATTCTTTTTATTTTTCTGGATCATTAAAACAAAAATTACGTTTAGCTATTGATATTTTATTTATTTTAGTTTTATTTGCAACTTTATTATTATCTTATGCTCAATATAAAAATAATAAAAATTTGAATAATTTTCCGAAGAATATAAATGATAGTTGGGCCAAAGATAAGCAAGTTCAATTTAAAAAAAAAGATATTGTTACTATTGAAGAAGATTTTCATGGAAATAAATCTAACAAAAAAAGAATAGAAGAATTAATTTATAATGTTAAAAAAAATAATATTAAAGATATTCCAAGAGGTATATTGTTACATGGTGCACCTGGAACAGGAAAAACTTATTTAGCTAAATGTTTAGCGGGTTCAGTTAAAGATAATGCTCCTGTTTTTATAGTAAATGGTTCTCAATTTATTGAAATGTATGTTGGTTTAGGTCCTTTACGTGTTAGAGAAATTTTTGCTTATGCTCGACAAACTGCTAAAAATAAAGAACAAAAATTTTTCTTTATTTTTATTGATGAAATAGATTCTATCAGTCGTGAAAGAAGTTCGCGTTTAGATTCTAATAATATAGAACACGAAAATGCTTTAAATGCTTTATTATCTGAAATAGATGGTTTTAATACAAATTCAGAACCATACGGAATTGTAATCGGGGCTACTAATAGAGAACAAATTATAGATCCAGCTTTAAAAAGAGAAGGACGTTTATCAGAAAATTTATATTTAGATTTTCTTAATGAAAAAGCAATAGAAGAACTTTTTAAATATTTTTTGAAAAAATATGTTAAAGATGATAATAAATTAAATAATAAATCAGAAGAAATATTTAAAATTTTACAACAAGAAAATAAAGATGAATATAATTTATTATTATTTACTTTAAGTGAAAATAAATCTACTCCTTCAGATATTCATAACTTAATTAAAAAATTTTTAAATATATATGAAAAAGAAAAAGAAAAATCAAATTTAGTAAGTTATATTTATGATGCTTGGGATGATTTAAAATTAGGCCCTTCTATTGAACAAAATGATACAAATGAATATGAAAAAGAAAAAGTTATTATACATGAATTAGGTCATGCTCTAATTGCTCAAGAATTAGGATTTAAAATTATTCGTATTAATATTGGCACTAGAGGAAAAATAGCTGGTTATACTATTAGCGTCCCTAAGGAAAAAATTTTTTTGCCAACTTATGAATATTTTGAAAATAAAATAAAAATTTTATTAGGCGGTACAATAGCAGAAGAAATTTTTTTAGAAAACAAAAAACAAGTTACCTCTGGAGCTCAAGACGATTTATTTAAAGCAAAAGAATTAGCTAAAATTATAATAGAAACAGGATTGTATGGATTGTATTCTAAAAATGATGAAAGAGAAATATATATTCACAAAGAAGACAAAGAAAGAAACATCGTTTTAATTTTAAAAGAATCTTACAAAAAAACTAAAGAATTGTTAAATGGATATAATGTTGAAAAAGATGAAAATAATAAAGAAGAAAAAGACAAAAAACAAATATGGCAAAAATTAAAAGATCATTTGAAACAAAATAGTAAAATTAACGGAACTGAATTTGAAAAAATTTATTATGGCAAAAATTAAAAGATCATTTGAAACGAAATAGTAAAATTAATGGAACTGAATTTGAAAAAATTTATGATATATTAAACAACAAAGATTAAAATAGATTATTTAAAATATTTACTTATAAATAAAATAAATTTAATTAAATTTATTTTATATTTTAAAAAAAATGTTAATAAATAAATAAAAAAAAATTCAGAAAGTAAATTTATTATGCATATTCAAATGGTAAGATTATTTAAAAAAAATCATAAAATATCAAAAGAAGAATGGTTTAAAATTTTCAATGAAATTCGTTATACTCCTTCTTCTTTTGATTTACAACCTTGGCGTTTTTTTATTATTGATAACGAAACAAGTAAAAATAAATTAAAAAATATTGTTCAAGGGAATAAAGCACAATTAGAAACTAGTTCTGCTGTAGTTTTAATATGTGGTAATTTAAATAAAGTTAATTCAGCTGAATATATTTATAATAAAAAATATATTAATAATGAAATAACTCATGAACAAAAAGAAAATTTTTTAAAAACAATAAAAAATCATTATAATAAAATAAATTATACTAGATTACAAAATGAAGTTTTTTTTGAAGCTGGAATTATTGCTCTTCATTTTATTTTAACTCTTCAAGATTTTGATTATAGTTGTTGTTTTATAGGTGGATTTTCATTTGAAAAAATAAATAATATTTTCGGAATATCTCAAGATTATGTTCCTGTTATTTTGTTATCTGTAGGTAAAAAAACAATAATATCTAATAATTTAGAAAAAACTAAAAAATTTAAATTTAATATTGATGATTTTGTTTTTTTCTTATAACTTTTTTGTTTCTAGAATTAAAAGAATGAAAAAATATAAAATTTTTTTTATTTTTTAGAAAATTAACTTTTTTGAAATTTGTAATTCTTTTTCAAAAAAATCAAAAATATTTAACATTTTTTTTATAGAAGTATTGCATTAGTAAGCAAATAAAATTTAATAATTTTAAAAAATTTTATAAAAAAGTCAAAAAAAATGTACTTAATTAATGTAATTTATTTTGATTTTTTGTTATATTTTATTTATTTTTCTTATCTAAATTTTGAAAAGTAATTGATCTTTTTTAATTGTTCCTTTTGGATATTAATTTAATTATTACTATTTTTTAGGATTATTTTTTTTATTTCGCACTTTTTAGCATTTCTTTTCTTTTAATGTTTGAGAAAGAAATGAATAATAAAATAACTATTTTAGGTTATTTTTTTTTCTCTTTTAAAATTAGTCAATAAATTACATAAAATTAAATTTTGGAATTTTATATTATTTATACATTTTTTTCTTATTCAAAATAATATATAATAATTTATATTGTATTGTAATTAAAAAATTAAAACAAATTATAAATAAAAAAATATAAACTAATATCAAAAAAATATAATTAAAAAAAAGGCTATAGAGGTCAAGTTATAATGTATTCAAAATTAGTTGAATTAGATAAAATATTATCTGAATTGGAAAAAAAATTTATTTTAGAATTAGAAAATGTTAAAGATAAACAAAAATTATCTCAATTAGAAACAATTTACATTGGAAAAGAAGGATATTTTTTTGATATTTTAAAACAACTTAAAAAAATTAATAATTCTGTAGAAAAGCAAAAAGAATTTAAAAAAAAAATTTATTTGATTAAACGAAAAATAAATAATTTATTAAAAGAAAAACAAAATTTATGGAAAGAACAAATTCTATTTCAAAAATTGACAAAAGAAAAAACAGATATCAGTTTACCTCATTTTCAATTTCCACAAGGTTCTATACATCCTTTAAATCAAATTATTAATCAAATAGAAAATTTTTTTTTAGGATTAGGTTATTTTATTCATGAAGGAAACGAAATAGAAACAGATTTGTATAATTTTGAATTATTGAATATGGATAAAGAACATCCTTCTCGAGATATGCAAGATTCTTTTTATTTAGATATGGATTCCGAAAAACTCTTAAGAACTCATACTTCAAGTAGTCAAATAAGAACTATGTTACAAAATAAAAATAAATTTTTAAAAATGATTTCTTTTGGAAAAGTTTATAGAAGAGATAAAGAAGACGATACTCATAGTCATCAATTTACTCAACTAGAAGGTCTAGTAATTGATGATAAGATAAACTTAATAGATCTTAAAACAACTATTGATTGTTTTATTAAACATATATTCGGAAAAGAACAAGAATTAAGATTTCGTCCTTCTTATTTTCCTTTTACAAGACCAAGCTTTGAAGTAGATTTAATATTAATAGATAAAAACCAAAATAAAAAATACTTGGAAATTATTGGAGCTGGTTTAGTTCATCCTAAAGTTTTATCAAATGGAGGTTTTGATAGTAACAAATATAAGGGTATAGCATTTGGATTAGGAATAGAAAGAATTGCGATGATAAAACATAAAATAAAAAATATAAGAGATTTTTACAATAACGACCTTCGTTTTTTAAATCAGTTCATTTAATTCGTAGTTTAAAGATAAAAACAAAAAAAACTAATAAATTACCAGAAATATGGGGTTGATATTCAATAAATAATGATAATAACGGAAAAATTTTTAAAAAAGTATTTTCATATAAATAATTATAATTGGGACGAATTGCAATTATTAGTAAATGATTATATTACCGAAATAGACAAAATTGATCAATTTGAACCTAATTTTGATTTTGTTGTAGGAAAAATAATCGCATTAAAAAAAATAAATGAAAAAGAAAATTTTTTTTTAGCAACTGTTGACATTAAAAAAAAAATTTTAAATATTATTTGCAAAGATAATAATTTAGAAAAAAACAAAAAAGTAGCAATATCTTTAGAAGAAACATATATCAATTCGATGAATGCTTATTTAAAAACTAAAAATATTTTAAAAATTGATACACAAGGTATTATTTGTTCTTATAAAGAATTAAAACTAAATCCAGAAATCTTAACAGAAAAAGAAAAAAAAGGAATTCTTATTCTAGATGATGAAGCACCTGTTGGCGAAAATGTTTTAGATTATTTATCTTTGCAAGGAGGATTATGGAAATTAAATATTACTCCTGATAAAGGATATTTATTATCTTATATAGGTTTTGCTCAAGAGTTAAAAATTATATCCGATATTTATAAATTCGAATCTTTACCTGATACAAAAGATAAAATTCAAGAAAAAACAGATAATCCTTTTAAAATTAAAATTATGGATGAAAATTGTTTAGAATACAATACACGTTTTATTTCAGATATAAAAGTAAAAAAATCTCCTCTATGGCTTAGAAGTTTACTTTTTTCACATAAAATAAATCCTGTTAATAATATCTATGATATTATTAACTTTATTTTAATAAAATATGGAATTCCTTTAGATGTATTTGATGTTTCACATTTAAATTTTCAAAATATCGAAATAAGAAAAGCTAAAAAAGGAGAAATATTTAAATATTCTGAAAATAAGAAATTTCATTTAGATGAAAATAATTTAATTATAGCTAATGAAAAAAATATTATGTCTGTTGCAGGTATTATAAATTCCCATGAAAATAATATAAAAATAGATACCAAAAAAATTATTATTGGTTCTTCTATATTGGAACCTTCTAATGTTTTAAAAACTAGTAAAAAATTAAACATAGAGAATGAAAAAAGTTTTCGTTCTACAAAAGGAATTGATTGTTCTTTGATAATGAAAGCTTTAAATGAAGCTGTTTTTCTTTTACAAGAAATAGATGAGAAAATAATTATATCAAATATCAAAAGTGAAAAAATAAAAGAAAGAGTAAATTCTATAATTTTATTTTCTTTAGATGAATTAAACAAAAAAATAGGAATTAATTTTGCTCTAAATGAAGTAGAAAATTTTTTAAAAAAATTAGATTACGAAATAATAAAAATAGAAAATAATATTTTTCACGTAAAAGCATCTTTAAAACGTTACGATGTAATAATTCCTGAAGATGTTTTTTCTGATATTATAAGAGTTTATGGTTATAAAAAAATAAAAATTTATCAACCAATACAAACTCAAAATGTTTCAATAAATCAAAAAAAAGAAAATTTAAATAAAATAAAAAATTTATTATCTAATTTAGGATTTTTTGAAATTATTAATTATAGCTTAATAAACAAAAAAAAATTAGATTTATTTCCATATTCAGAAAATTATATAAAAGTTGTGAATCCTATTTCTCAAGAACACACAATTTTAAGACAACATTTAAGTGGTAGTATGATCCAAACTTTAAGTTATAATCAAAAAAATTATAATTACGATAATTCTTTTTTCGAAATTGGAAAAATTTATCATCATAAGGAAGAAAAATTACATTTATCATTAGGTTTAAGTGGAAATTTTATTTCAAAAAATTGGCATCAATCTAATATTGAAAGTTCTTTTTTTGTTTTAAAAGGGGTTTTATTTCAAATTAGTTCTAAACTAGGATTGCAATTAAATTTTAAAAAAACTTCTTCTTATTTAAGTCTTCATCCAGAAAAACAAGCTGATATTTTTTATAAAGATGAGAAAATTGGTTTTTTAGGAGAAGTTCACCCTTATTTAGAAAACGTTTTTCATTTAAAAAAAAGTTTTATTGCAGAAATAGATTTAGAAAAATTGCAATTAGAAAAATCGAAAAACATTATTTTTCAACCAATAACCAAATTTCCTTCTATAGTTAGAGATTTAAGTTTTTTTATCTCAAAAAAATATTCTTTCCAAAATATAAAAGAAGTTTTAATTAAAGATACACCATCTTTTTTAATCAAATGTGAACTTATAGATATTTATGAATCAAAAAAAATATCTTCAAAAGATCATTCTTTATCTTTTCGTTTCATTTTTAATGATAAAAAGAAAAATTTATCTAATGAAATTATAAATAAAGTAATGTCACAAATAGAAGAAAAAATAAAAAGTAATTTTAATGCTAAAATAAGATAAAATAAAATGGAGATAGATGTTATTTGCGTAAAGGTGTTATAATTGAATCTTTAATTAAAGAACATGTAATTATAGATTTAGAGACAAAAAAAAAAATTATTGCGCAAGCAAAAGGAAAATTAAAATTTAATAAATCTAAAGAAAAAAATGATCAAAATGCAAATTATTCAAAAATTAAAATTGGTGATTTAGTATTATATGAATTCAAAGAAAATAAATTTTTAATTGATAGTATTTTACCTAGAAAAAATATGTTAACAAGACCTAATATAAGTAATATAACTCAAGTTTTTTTAGTTTTTTCTTTAGTAAAACCCAAATTTCGATTTAAATTACTAGATAAATTTTTATTAATTTTAAAAAAATTTAAAATAAAAATTATTTTAATTTTTACTAAAGTAGATTTAATAACAGAAGAAGAATTATTTTTATTTAAAAAAAAAATTTTTTATTATGAAAAGTTTTTATCTATTATTTACATAAATTGCAAACAAAAAAAAGAATTGAAATATTTATATCCACTTTTTAAAAATGAAGTAACAATTTTTGCAGGTCAAACAGGAGTAGGAAAATCAACTTTAATTAACAGTTTAACTTCTTTAAATTTAAAAACACAAGAAATTTCAGAATATTTAAATAGAGGAAAACATACTACTAAAAATTCTAAATTATTTTTTTTTCATGAAGGTTATATCGCTGATACTCCAGGTTTTTCAAAATTAGATTTATTAAATTTTAAAATAGAAGAAATTAAAAATTTTTATGAAGATTTTCTTATATTTGCAAAAGAATGTTTTTTTGGTAGTAGTTGTTTACATATTAACGAAAATAATTGCAAAGTTAAAGAAGCTTATCAAAAAAAGTTAATTTCTAGTATCAGATATCATAATTATCTCTTTTTTATTGAAGAAATAAAAAAAAATAAAAAAAAATTTGATTATTTCAATAAAACTGAAAAATAATAAATATAAAAAATGGTTTAATATTTTTAATAATAAAATTTTTTTGATAAGGTTCCTTATATGAAATTAAACGAAATTAATAAAAAACAAAAAAATATTCGTAATTTTTCTATAATTGCACATATAGATCATGGTAAATCTACTTTAGCTGATAGAATTTTAGAAATCACCAACACAATCCAAAAAAGAGAAATGAAAAATCAAATATTAGATTCTATGGATTTAGAAAGAGAAAAAGGAATTACTATTAAATTAAATACTGTATCAATAAATTATAAACATGAAAATCAAGAAATATATACTATAAATTTAATTGATACTCCAGGACATATTGATTTTAATTATGAAGTTTCTCGTTCTTTAGCTGCTTGCGAAGGAGCTATTTTAGTAGTAGATGCAACAAAAGGTATTCAAGCTCAAACATTAACTAATATTAACTTAGCATTAGAAAATAATTTAACAATCATTCCTGTTTTAAATAAAGTAGATTTAGCTACAGCAGATATAGAAAAAACAAAAAAAGATATTCAAGATACATTAAATTTAAGTTTAGAAAATTTAGTTATAGCAAGTGGTCGAACAGGATTAGGAGTTAAAGAAATTTTAAAAAATATAGTAGAAAAATTAGAACCTCCGCGTGGAGACGCTGAAAAACCGTTACAGGCTTTGATTTTTGATTCTGTTTTTGATGCATATAAAGGTGTAATACCTTCTATTCGAGTTTTTAATGGTTTAGTCCAAAAAGGAGACAAAATTCGTTTTATTTCAAGCAAAGCTGTTTATGAAGTAATCGAAGTGGGAATTTTTACTCCAAAACCCTTTAAAAAAGATTTTTTAGCAGCTGGGGAAGTAGGATATTTAACTGCTTCTATTAAAAATATTGATGATGTTCATGTTGGAGATACAATTACGTTAAATATTAATCATCAAGTTCTTCCGTTGCCAGGATATCGCAAAATCAATCCAGTTGTTTTTTGTGGTATTTTTTCTGCTGACCTTAAAAAATATAATCATTTAAAAGAAGCATTACAAAAATTAAAACTAAATGATTCTTCTTTAGTTTATGAAAAAGAAAGTTCTAAAATCTTGGGAGTAGGTTTTAGAGTTGGCTTTTTAGGTATTTTACATATGGAAATAACAAAAGAAAGAATTATTAGAGAATTTGGAATAGAAATTATTATTACAGCACCTTCCGTCGTATTTCATATTTATCAACACAATAATAAAAAAATTATCATAGATAATTTAACTAAATGGCCTACTAATACATCAATAGAAAAGATTGAAGAACCTTATATTAAAGCTTTCATTACTTGTCCTGAAATATATATTGGTTCTGTGATGGAAATTTCTCAAAATAAAAGAGGTCAACTAAAAGATATCCAGTATTTATCTCATAACAAAGTAATATTGAAATATTTATTACCCTTATCAGAAATAATTTATGATTATTTTGATAAATTAAAATCTGTAACTAAAGGTTATGCTACTTTTGATTATCAATTAGATAAATATTACGAAAGTAAATTAAAAAAAGTTGATATTTTATTAAATTCAGAAATAGTAGATGCATTATCTTTTATTAGTCACGAAAATTTTGCTTATCGTAGAGGAAAAATTATTTGTCAAAAATTAAAAGATTTAATTCCTCGACAAATGTTTGAAATTGTTATACAAGCGGCTTTAGGAAAAAAAGTTATCACTAGAGAAACAATTAAATCTATGAGAAAAAATGTTATTGATAAATGCTATGGCGGAGATGTAAGTCGTAAAAAAAAATTGCTATCTAAACAAAAAAAAGGAAAAAAGAAAATGCAAACTTTAGGAAAAGTAGTTTTACCTCAAAAAGCTTTTTTAGCTATTTTATCTAGCGGAGATAAATAAAATAATTTGAGAAAAAATAATTTTTTGGAAGAAAGGTAAAAAAATGACCAAATTAATAAAATTAAAAAATATAACAAAGGTTATTAATAATCAAATTATTTTAAAAAATATTAATTTAGAAATAAAAGAAAATGAATTTGTTACTTTATTAGGTCCTTCTGGTTGTGGTAAAACTACTATTTTAAGAATAATAGGCGGTTTTGAAGAATCAAGCAGTGGTAATATTTTTTTCAATGAAAAAAGTATTATAAATACTCCAGTTCATAAAAGATTAATTAATACAGTTTTTCAAAAATATGCTCTTTTCCCCCATTTAAATGTTTATGAGAATATAGCTTTCAGTTTAAGAATAAAAAATTTAAATGCAAAGGTAGAACAAATAAAAAAAGATTTAAAAATTAAAACAAAAGAAGAATTAAAAAAAACAGAACAAAATTATAAAAAAGAAAAAGAAAAAAAAAAATTTTTCGTAAATAAAAAAAAATCTTTTTTTTCTTATTTAAAATTTTATTTGACAAAAAAAACAAATTTATTTTATGAAATAAAAAAAGATTTTAAAAAAACAAAAAAACAAATTAAAAATAAATATTATCAAGAACTAATGAATTTAAATAAAAAAATTTTAAACAATAAACAAAAAGAAATTTTTATTCAAAAAAAAGTATTACATTACTTAAAATTAGTAGGATTAAATGGGTTAGAAAAAAGAAATATTAATCAGTTATCAGGCGGACAACAACAAAGAGTTGCTATTGCTAGAGCTTTAATTAATGAACCAAAAGTTTTATTACTTGATGAACCTTTGGCAGCACTTGATTTAAAACTAAGAAAAGAAATGCAATATGAATTAAAAGAAATTCAAAGAAATTCAGGTATTACTTTTATTTTTGTAACTCATAATCAAGAAGAAGCATTAAGTATAAGTGATAAAATAGTAGTTATTAATAAAGGAGAAATTCAACAAATTGGTACTCCTCAAGATATTTATAATGAACCTGCTAATAAATTTATAGCTCAATTTATTGGAGATTCTAATCTAATTTCTGGTTATATGAAAAAAGATTTTTTAGTTTTTTTTGATGATAAAGATTTTAAATGTGTTGATTTTGGTTTTAAATCAAATCAAAAAGTAGATATTGTTATTAGGCCTGAAGATATTGACATTGTTCAACCAGAAAAAGGTTTTTTTCAAGGAATTGTAAATTATGTTTTATTTAAAGGTGTTCATTGGGAAGTAAATATTAAAACTCAATACCGTAATTATATAGTTCATACCACTGATTTTATTGAAAATGATTCTAATGTAGGAATTTCTTTTAATCCCGAAGATTTACATATTATGGAAATATGGTAAAAAAATGTCTTATTGTATAAATAATAAAAAATTTTATAAATATTTAGCTATTCCTTATTTTATTATTTTAATTTGTTTTGTTCTAATTCCCGTTTTTATTGTTTTTTTTGATTCTATTCAAGAATATAATCCAAATCATATTTTTAATTTTTCTTTTACTATTAAAAAATATTATAATTTTTATACTACTAAATCTTATATTTATATTTTATTTCGTTCTATTGCTATAACTATCATTTCAAATTTTTTTCTTATAATAATTGCTTATCCTTTGGCATATACAGTCTATAAACTTGATCTCATGACTCAATCAATTTTAGTTTTATTAATTAATGGTACCATGTGGGTAAACATGATTTTAAAAATTCAAGCTTTATTACAAATTTTTTCTTTAATAGAAAGGAACTTGAATATAAATTTATTAGAAACAAATCTAGCGATGTTTATAGGTTTTATCTATATTTTTTTGCCTTATATTTTTTTGCCTATTTTTTTAAGTATTTCTAAAATAGATCCTTTTTTAATTGATTCTGCTAAAGATTTAGGAGCGAATAATAAACAAATTTTTAAAAAAATTATTTTCCCTTTATCGATACCTGGTTTTACTACAGGAGTTGTTTTAATTTCTTTGCAAATTGCAACCAATTTAGCAATACCAAAATATTTAGGACCAACAAATACAACAGTTATTAGTGAATTAATAGAAAATCAAACTTTTTTAAGTGGAGATATAAAATCAGCTTGTGCTATTGCTGTTAATTTAAGTTTTTTTTTGTTTTGTATTTTAACATTTTATAAAAAGAAACAATCTATAAAAGTATATAATTCTTATGTTCAAAATAAATACTAAAAAAATAACTTATATTTATTTATTTCTTATTTTACTATTTATTTATTTACCAATTGTTTCTTTAATTATTTTTTCTTTTAATGAAACCGAAGGAAGAATAGCTTCTTTAATTCATTTTGATAAATTTGGATTTAAATGGTATTTAAAAATTTTAAAAGATGAAGCAATTAAATCATCAATTTTTGTTACTTTTCAAATAGCTTTTTTATCTACTATTGTTTCAACAATTTTAGGAACTTTAGGAGCTATTTCATTAATGAATTATAAAAAAAAATGGCGTAATTTTATTCTTGATGCTAATCAATTTTCTATTATTATTCCTGAAATTATTAATGCTTTAGCTTTATTTGTTTTATTTAGTTTTATTGGTTTAAAAAGTGGTTTTTGGAGAATGTTATTAGCTCATATTTCATTTAGTACTCCTTATGTTTTAATTTATGTTTATAATAAATGTTTTCTTTTGGAAACAGATTTAATTGAAGCAGCTAGTGATTTAGGTGCAACACCTTCACAAACTCTTATAAAAATAATTTTACCTCAATTAAAAAATACAATGTTAACAAGCGCTGGTATTGTATTTGCTTTATCATTTGATGATTTTATTATTTCTTATTTTGCAGGAGGTTCAGATTATCAAAATATATCAGCTTATATTTATAGTTTAAAAGGAACTATTAATCCATCAATAAATGCTTTGTCTTCAATTTTAATCTTGATTTTATTATCTAAAATAATTATTGATTTTATTAAATTAAGGAAAAAAAATAAAAAAAAATGCAAAAAAAAATAGCCTTAATAATTATCTTTTTTGTAATTATAACTTTTTCAATAGTGATATACAAAAATGTAAAAACAAAAACAAATAAAAAAAAAGATATTATATTGTTTAATTGGGGCGAATATATCGATTCAGAAATAATAAATAATTTTAATAAAGAATCACAAAAATTCAATGTTAAACAAATGTTTTTTTCTTCTAATGAATTAGCTATTAACAAAATTAAATCTGGTAATAAATATGATATCGCCATTTTAAGTGAATACGCTATAGAACAATTATTGCAAAATAATAATTTAGAAAAAATTAAGAATATAAATGCTTTATTAAAAATAAAAAACATATTTACAAATGAATTTGAACAAATAAAGAAAAAAAGAGATAACAATAATAATATTTGGGAATATATAATTCCTTATTTTTGGGGAAAAATAGGTATTTTATATAGAAAAGATAAATTAGATCGAGAAAAAATAATTAATTTAGAAAAAACAATAAAAAATCCTGAATATAAAATAGCTTTGTATAATAATCCTTTTGAAGTTATTTTTTTAGGATTAAAAATTACTGGAGGAGATATTAGTGTTAATTCCCAAGAAGAAATAAAAAAAGCTAAGGAAGCATTGATAGAAATTAAAAAAATAAACACAAATTTATCATTTATCACTGATCAATTATTAGATCGAATGAAAACTAAGAATAAGGAGTATTATGATATTGTAGTTGCTTATTCTGGTGATGCAAGATATTTAATGAAACAAAATGATAATTTAGATTATTATCAATTTGATCAAGATAGTGACTCAAAAAAAATTAAAAAAGGAACTAATATTTGGTTTGATGCATTAGTTCTACCGAAAGGAAGCGATCAAGAAGGAGCTTATGAATTTATTAAATTTTTATTAAAACCAGAAAACATAAAAAGAAATAAATCTTTTATTAATTATGATACACCTTACATTCAAGAAAATGAATATTACCCAAATGAACTTCAACTAAAAATAATTGACGAAGATAAAATATACAAATATAATGAAAAAAATAAAAAACAAATTAATGATGCTTGGAATGAGATTTATACTTATCCCAGTTATAAAGATAAATATTTAATTCTTTTAAGTTTTATAATTTGGATATTATTTTATTTAATATATATTATTATGAAAAAATAAATTTTTATTTTTGAAATAATATCTTAATAATTACAAAATAAATTTAAATTATTTGTTAGAATGAACTTATATTTTATAAAAATATTTTTATTATTTTAATTTTAGTTTTTATATTTTTTTAAAAGTTTTATTGTTATTTAATTAATTTTCAAAAATTTATTATAAAAATTTAGTATAATCATAATGAAGTATTGTTTAAGTTCGATTATTTTTTACAAAATCAAACTTCCTTTTCTTATTAAAAAAATAAGAACTAATATGTCCATAAGGAGAATTTTTAAAAATGAAAAAATATGAAATTATGTATATTTTAAGCCCTAATTTAGATGAAAAAAAAATAAATCAAATTACAATTAATATTAATAATATTTTCGAAAAAGAAGGGGAAATATTAGAATATAAAAAACCTGAATTAAAAACATTAGCCTATAAGATAAAAAAATTTGCACAAGGATTTTATGTTAGTTTATTAGTAAAAGCAAATAATGAAGCAATTAAAGAATTTAATAGAATAATTCACATTACAGAAGAAGTGATACGTTATATTGTTTTAAAGGTAGAAGAGAAAAATATATGATAAACAGAGTCATTTTAGTAGGAAGAATAACTAAAGATCCTGAACTACGTTTTATAAATAATGATACTCCTTTAGTTAAATTTGTTTTAGCAGTTAATAGAAATTATATCGGAACTTCAGGACAAAGAGAAACAGATTTTATTCGTTGTTCTGTATGGAATAAACAAGCAGAAAATTTAGCTAAATATATTTCAAAAGGCGCTTTATTGGGCATCGAAGGTAGTATTAGAGTAAGTACATATGAAAGTAATAATCAAAAACAATTTTTAACTGAAATAAATTGCGATAGTGTTCAATTTTTAGAATCTAAAAAAAATAGTAATAAAGTTAATAATATGTTTGATAATAACCCAAACGAGACACAAGATGAAGAAAATAATAAAGAAATAATTACTATCAATAATTTAGATGAAGATTTGCCTTTTTAATTTTTATAAGAAATATAAAAAAAGGAGATGACATAATAAATAATGTATAAAAATAAAAAATATTTTAAAAAACGTCGTAAAGTTTGTTATTTTATTGAAAATAAAATTAATAAAATAGACTTCAAAGATGTAGAATTATTGAATAAATTTATTAATAATAGAGGGAAAATTTTACCCAGTAGAATAACTAATACCTCGGTTAAGTGGCAAAGACGTTTAGCTAAAGCAATTAAAAGAGCACGTCATATGGCTTTAATTCCTTTTATAGTTAAATAATTAAGTTTATAAACAAACAAGCTTGTTATATTTTTAAAATATTATTTGCTTGTTTTATTTTTATTAATTAATTTTTCAATAACTGAATATTAAAAGTGAGTTTTGAAAAAATAAAATATGTATAAAAAAATTAAAAAAAAAATATTTGATTATAGTAGATTGATATTTTGGGCTATATTTATTATTTTTATAATACATATCATATTACATGATGTTCCTAAAATATATAAAGTAATAAAAAAAGATTATTCAGAAATAGTAAGAGAATTAAAATCAACTTTTTTACATTTATTTTTAAGCTTTTTTGGTAAATTAATAATTCTTTTTATTTCAATTTGTGTTTTTTATAATATTAATCATTTTTTTGAAGTTAAAAAATTAAATGAAAGACTTTCTTTATGGGCTCATCTTTCTTATTATATTAATGAAGTAGGAGAAGAAGTTTTTAATGAAATCCCAATTGGTATAATTTTAATCGATAATATAACAACTAGAATTCAATGGATTAATAATTATGCAAATATTATTTTTAAAAAACCTTTTTTAAATACTTTATTAGAAAAAATTAATCCTAAAATGGCTGATTTATTAAAATCAGGTAAAGATCATACTGTTATATACATAGAAGAAAAAACTTTTGATTGTTTATATAAAAAAGAATTTAATGTTTTTTATATTTTTGATGTAACTGAAAAGGCCAAAATAAATAAATTATATTATGATAAAACTCCTGCTTGGATTTTTTTATCCTTTGATAACTTAGAAAATTCTCTTAAAGATTTAGATCTTTCTGAAAAATCTCAAATTAAAGTAGAATATTTAAGCGCTCTATCTGATTTTTTTGAAATTTATGATAGTTATTTAAAACAATTATCAGATGATAAATTTTTGATTTTGTTTCATCGAGATCAATTAAAAAATATTATTGATAATAAATTTTCTATTTTACAAACAATTCGTGATATTTCAGGTAAATATAAACTTAAAATAACACTTTCAATTGGAGTAGCTTGTTATAATTTACCTTACAATAAATTAGCCATTTATGCTCAAAATGCTCTTGAATTAGCTCAAAAAAGAGGAGGAGACCAAGCAGTTGTAAACATAGAAAATCAAAAAATTCAATATTTTGGAGCTGCTACTACCTTTTTAAAAACAAATTCTAAAATATCGGTTAGAGTTAATTCTGAAATGATTGAAGAAATTTTACAAAAAAATAAAAGTTGTTTTATTATGGGACATATTAATCCTGATTTAGATTCTTTAGGTTCAATGATTGCATTTTATAAAATCGCTTTAGCAATAAACAAAGATTATAAACATTATTTAATTATTGATGAAGAAAAAACAGATAGCAATTTTAAATTTATTTATCAAAATTTAATTCAAGAAGAAAAAGAATTAGTTAAGCAAATTATTACAACTAAAAAAGCTAGCGAAATTATTGATGAAAATTCACTTTTAGTTATTGTAGATACTCAAAGTAGAGATATTGTTAGTAGTCCAGAAATATTAAATTTAACTCCTAATATTGCTATTTTAGATCATCATAGATCAACTGAAAATATAATTAATAATATTTTTTCTTATGTTGATCCTTTAGCTTCTTCTACTTCAGAAATTTTAATGGAAATTATTAGTTTTTTTAAATATAAAATTAAAATTACTCCTTTAGAAGCTACTTTAATTTATGGTGGAATTGTTATAGATACTAATTATTTTACTTATCGTACAAGCGCAAGAACTTTAGAGGTTGCTGCACAATTGATTTCTTTGGGTGCTGATAGTGCTAAAGTAAAGTTTTGGTTAAAAGAAGAATTGAATAAAATCTTAAAGATGAATAAATTAATTTCTGAAATGGAAATTTACATGGATAAAATAGCAATTATTAAAGATGATGAAATTTGTTACAATAGAACATTTTTAGCAAAAGTCTCTGAAAATGTTTTAAATATTCAAAACATTGAAGCTGCTTTTACAGTTGCTCAATTACCAAATAATAAAATCGGAATAAGTGCTCGTTCTTATGAAGAAATTAATGTCCAAATTATAATGGAACAAATGGGAGGAGGAGGTCATATTAATAGTGCAGCAACTCAAATTGAAGGAAATAACTTAGAAGAAATAATTGATAAATTAAAAAATATATTATTTTTAGAATATAAAGAAAGTTTAAAAAATATGAAAATTATTTTATTAGAAGATATTAAAAATAAAGGTAATAAAAATGAAATTATTAAAATAAATTCTGGTTATGGAAATTTTTTGATTAGAGAAAAAAAAGCCCTCTTAGCAACAGAAGAAAATATTCAAAAAATAAAAAAAGAGGAATTATTGAAAGAAAATGAGAAAAAAAAACATGATTTATTGATGCAAAAATTAAAAAAAGATATTGATAACAAACAGATTGATATAATAGTGCAAATAGGACCCCAAGGTAAAATTTATGGTAAAATAACTTTAAAACAAATTGTAGATGTGTTCAATGATAAATATAGTATTATTCTTAATAAGAAAAAAATATTTTTAGAAAATGAAATTAATTCTTTAGGAAAATACAAAGTTAATGTTTTGTTGACTAAAAATATTCATGCCTATTTTTTTATTAATGTGAAAGTTTAAAAAACAATTATGGATAATTTAAAACTTCCTTTTTATTTAGAAGCAGAACAATCTATTTTAGGAATTATTTTTTTAGATCCTAAAAAAATATTAATAGTTATGGATCGATTATCAACAGAAGATTTTTTTAATCTTGAACATCAATACATTTATGAAGCAATGAAAACTTTAATACAAGAACAAAAAGATATTGATTATTTTTCAGTAAATTCTGTTTTAGAAAAAAAAAATAAAAAATTATCTAATGGTTTAAAGTATTTATTTCAATTAACTAATAACATTCCTTCTATTTATCACCTTGATTCTTATATCGATTTTGTATATGATGCCTCTTTGAAAAGAGAAGTAATTACTACAATTTCTGGTATTTATAATGAAGGAATTAGTAATCAAGAACTAGATTTTGAAAACTATTTAAATATTGCTGAAGAAAAATTATTTCAAATTTCTAAAAAAAAAAAAAATACAACATTAATTGATATTAAAACTTTATTAAAAGAAGTAGAAAATAAAACTTATCATCGAAGAGATAATAAAATTATTGGCTTAAGTACAGGGTTTCCTTATTTAGATGATATTACTTTAGGTTTTAAACCAGAGGAATTAATTATTTTAGCAGCTCGTCCTTCTATGGGGAAAAGCAGTTTTATGTCTGAATTGGCTTTAAATATCGTACGTAAAAATAAAAAAAAATCAGTTATTATTTTTAGTTTAGAAATGTCTAATGAACAATTATGTACTAGAATGTTGAGTTCACAAAGTAAAATTGATCACAAAAAAATTCAATTAGGAATTTTAAATCAAAGAGAAATAGATTTATTAAAAGCTGTTTCTTTAAGATTACAAAATTATAATATTTTTTTTAATGATTCTTTTAGCGCTAATCTTTTAGATATCAGATCCCAATGTAGAAAAATGAAAAACCAAAATAAATTAGATATTGTTATAATAGATTACTTACAATTGATTGGCAAAAATAACAAAAATAATTATAAAAATTTTAATAATCGACAAGAAGAGATTGCAGAAATTTCTAAAGGTTTAAAACAAATGGCCAAAGAATTAAAAGTACCTGTGTTAGCGTTATCTCAATTATCAAGAGAAGTAGAAAAAAGAGAAGATAAAAGACCTATTTTATCTGACTTAAGAGATTCAGGAAGTATTGAACAAGACGCTGATTTAGTTATGTTTCTTTATCGTCCTGATTATTATGATAAAAATAAAAAAGAAATTTCTAAAATGAATTATACTGAATTAATTATTTCTAAAAATAGACAAGGAGCAACAGGAAAAACACAATTTTTATTTAATTTAAATGATTTATCTTTTCAAGAAACTGAAAAAGAATAATAAAATTATTTTATTTTTATTATACTTTTGAAAAAAAGGAGATCGATAAATATGTTTTCCCAACTAAAAATAATAAAAGAAAAATTCTTATTTTTACAAAAAAAAATGTTAGAAAACAAAGAAGTCTTAACTGATATTAATTTTTTAAAAAAAATAAATGAATTAGAAAAAATCGTTTCCGTTTATGATGAATATTTAGCTTTAGAAGAAGAAAAAAAAAATATTCAAAAAATGTTAATAGAAGAAAAAAATATTGAACAAAAAGAAAATGATTTCTTTGTTTTAGCACAAGATATAAAAAAAGATTTAGAAAATAAAATAAAAAACAAATTAGTTCAATTAAAAAAAATATTATCTACACAAGAACCTGATGATAATAAAGATGTTATAATGGAAATTAAAAGTTCAGTAGGCGGAAATGAATCTAATCTTTTTGTAGCTGATTTATTTCGTGCTTATGTTAAATATGCTGAAAATCAAAACTGGAAAATAGAGATTATTAATTTAATATCTAGTCAAAAAAGCGGTATTATTTCAGTTGAAATGATATTTTATGGAAAAAATGTTTATTCTTTTTTAAAATATGAATCAGGTATTCATAGAGTACAAAGAGTTCCTGAAACAGAAAATAAAGGAAGAATTCATACTTCTACAGCAAAAGTATTAGTTTCTCCAAAGATAGAAAATCCTAAATTAGATTTGAATTGGAATGATATTAGAATTGATACTTTTAATGCAAGTGGACCTGGTGGGCAATCAGTTAATACTACCAAATCAGCAGTTCGTTTAACATATTTACCTACTGGAGATAATGTAGCTTGTCAAATAGCAAAAAGTCAACATCAAAACAAAGAAAAAGCTTTTCAATTATTAAAAAATAAAATATTTAATAGAATACAATCTGAACAAAATAAAAAAAAAAATGAAATCAAAAAAAATGTAATTAAAACCGGAGATAGAAGTGAAAAAATAAGAACTTATAACTATTCTCAAAATAGAATTACAGATCATCGTATTAACTTAAGTATAAAAAAATTAGATTTTTTTATGGAAGGAAAAATTAATTTAATTATAGAACCTTTGATAAATGAATTTAAAAAAAAAGAATTTCAAGAAAAAATATGATTATTAAAAATAAAAATAGAATTATTATTTTTCCTACTGATACAGTTTATGGCATGGGTTGTTCTATTTATGATAAAGAAAGTTTAAATCAAATTTATAATATAAAAAAAAGACCATTAAATAAACCAATTATTATTTTATTTTCATCATTAGAACAAATAAAACAAATAGGTATTATTAACGAAAAAGTGAAAAAAATATCAAATTTTTTTTGGCCTGGCCCTTTAACTTTAATTATAAATAGCCATAAAAAGCATTATCAAAAAACTCAAGAAAAAAAAATAGGAATTAGAATTCCAAATCATCTTTTAGCATTAAAAATTTTAAAACAAAAAGGTCCAATGAGAACAACTTCTGTTAATATAAGTGGTGAACAACCTTTAAATAATTATTTTCAAATAGTAAAGGAATATCATAACAAAGTAAATTATATATATGATAATGATGAATATATATCTTGTTTAAATTCTACAATTATTGATATCACAACACCTAATTTATCATTAATAAGAGAAGGAGAAATTCCTTTTAAAATTATTAAAAAAATTATAAGTTGAATATTTCTTTAATTAAAAAACTTTTTAAACTATTAATAGGTTTGATATTTTCTTTCTTCGTTTTTGAATATAATTCAAAAAAAACTAAAAATAAATTTTTCATTTTTTCTAAAGGTAAAAGATTTGTTTCTTTTACTAAAAAAAAAGTTTTTTCTAAAGAATATTTAAAAATATTAGAAATATCATTATGTGTTTTGTTTTTATTTAATAAATATTTAACAATAATCATTTCTTCTAATTTTTTTAATATTTGATAAATAATAAAAAAAGGATTTTCTTTTTTATTTATCAAATATTCAAATAAATAAAAATTTTCTATTTTTTTTTCTTTTTCGATAATAGCCTTAATAAATAAAAAAATATTTTTATCTTCTGTTGTAAAAACTAATTTTTCTACTATTTCCGGATCTGTAATTTTTTTAGAATCAAAATGATATAATTTATTTTTTTTAATTTCTTCTTTTAAAGAAAATAAATTATTATTTGTTTTATGTATTAATAAATAAACAATTTCATCTGTTATAAAAAAATTATCTTTTTGGAATGATTTTTTAACATATTCAAATAAATCTTGAAAAGAAAATTTATATTTTTTGGAAATTTTAAAATAAGGATATATTTTTTTTTGAATGTCTGAAGGAAAATTATTTCTTTCTTCACTTAAATAGATAATAATATTATTTTTGGGTTCTTTAAAAAAATTTAATAAAAAATCTAAGTTTATATTTTTTTTTTGAAATACAAATGAAATATTTTCTATAAAAAGAACTTTTTTATCATAAAAAAAAGAACTGGTATATAATTCTTGAATTATTTTTTTTATTATTTCGATATAATTATTAACATCAATAGAATAAAATAAAAAATGGTAATTATTTTTTTTACAAATGTTTTTTAAATTTTTTTTAGTTTCTTCTAAAAAAAATTTTTGATAATGAAATATTAAATTTAAAGAATGAATTTTCATAAAAAAACTCCATTGAAATATAAATAAAAAATTAATTAGAAGCACGAGGATGATATTTAAAATAAATTTTTTTTAAGTATTTTTGGCTAATATGGGTATAAATTTGAGTAGTGGAAATATCTTCATGTCCTAAAATAGTTTGCAAAGTTCTTAAATTAATTCCATTTTCTAATAAATGAGTGGCGAATGAATGTCTCAATATATGTGGAGAACAATTAATATCTAGATTAGCTTTTTGAGCAATCTTTTTAAAAATTTTATAACAACCTTGACGAGATAAATTATTACCGTTTTTATTTAAAAAAACAAAACCATTTTTTTTATTTTTTGAAAATAAATGACGTTTTTTTAGATATTTTTGTAATGTGTTTAAAGAATATTTAGTCACAGGGACTATTCTTTCTTTTGAACCTTTACCTGTCACAATGATATAAGATTTTTTTTCATATATATTAGTCAAACTTAAATTTAATACTTCAGATATTCTTAAACCTGAACCGTACATTAATTCAAATAAAGCTTGATTACGCAAAGAAATTAAAATATTTTTTTGGTCATGAATACATTCTAAAAATTTAAAAACTTCTTTTAAAGATAATACAGAAGGTAATTTTTTGTCTACTTTAGGTATTTTTATAATAAAAGAAGGATTATGATTTATTTGTTTATCTAAAATTAAAAAATTATGAAATTTTTTTATAACAATAATTTTTCGAGCTAAACTTTGGCTACTAATCATATATACATCCACGATATTTGATAAAAATAAAGTTATATCTCTTGTATTTATTTGTTTAGGATTTTTTAATTTTAAATTTATAGTTAAAAAATTTAAATATTGATGAATATCACTTAAATAAGCTAAAATAGTATTTCTAGATAATAATAATTCATATTTAAGATATGATTCAAACTTGGAAACAAAATTTTTCATTCTTTAATTAAAACTTTCTTTAATATGAAAAAAATGTTATTTTTTAATAAATTTTTTCAAAGAAGTATGATTTAATACTAAATAAATAACTAATGAATTAATAAATAATTTCATAAAAGTTAAAAAAATTGGTATTAAATCTATTTTTTTATTAAAAAAACATATAAAAGAAACTGAAATTATTGAAATAGAAAAATTTAATATAAAAATACATAAAGATATATCTTTTTTTTTATAAATGGACATATATTTAGCAATAATGTCGATTCCACCAGTAGAACTACCAATATTAAGACAAATTCCTAAAATAAAACCTGATAAAATACCACAAATAAAAATTCTTAATAAAGAATAAAATAAATCGTATTTAACAGGAATTAATTGAAAAAAATTATGATATTTATAAAATTCTCCATTAGGTTCGTTTATTAATGAAGTAAGTAAAAATAAAAAAAAAACAAATAAAAAAGAATTAATAAAAGAATTTATACTAAATTTCAAATCTAACTTAGGGAAAGATATAAAAATAAATAATAATAAATTAACAAATCCAAAAAAAAATGCAACAAAATAACCATTAAAAGATTTATTTTGTGATATATTAGGGAAAATTTGAATTAAAACTTTAGCAATAGCATCTCCTATTCCATGAATACCTGTGGTATATAATTTCATTTCGTAATCACCACTCATAAACATAACATCTAATAAAGTATAAATAAAAATTAAAAATGAAGAAATCAAAAAAATTTTTAAATTTTTTTTTGTAAAAAAAAATTCATATTTCTGAAAATTTTTAAAATTAATTTTATTTTTTAAACTCATGAAATTATATTTTTTTCCAAATTCTAATATTTTATTTTTTAAAAAAATTTAAACAACGTTGGCATAAATCATCTAAATTTTTGTTTTCTATAACGTTCCAACATCTAGGACATGGAGAACCAATAATTTTAAAAACTTCAATAACAAAAAAATCATATTTTATAATTTCTATTTGAGAAACAATTAATAATTGATGTAATTTATCTTTAATATTTAAAGAATTTAGCATTTGGATATATTCAGATGGTAATTTTAAAATTAATTTAGCCTGTAAAGATTTATTTATTTGTTTTTTTTGTCTAGATTCTTCTAATTTTTTTAAAACTTCTTCTCTCAAAAGAAAGAATAATTTATAATCATTTTCTATTTTTACAAAATTTTCTTGTTTTGAAACAAAATCTTTGATCCAATTTTGAATGTCTTCTTTTTTAGGAATAGATTCTAAATAAACATCCTCTTTTTTATCAAAAGGTAAATGTTGATAAATTTCAGAACTAGTATGCGGGATAATAGGAGTTAAAAATTTCAAACATAATATAAAAATATCATATATGTTAGATTTAATTATATTTTTTTCTAAATTGTCATCTTTTTCGATATATAAAATATCTTTACTAAAATCTAAGTAAAAAGAACTAATTTTTTTAACAATAAAAGAATATAACAAACTCATAATTTTTTCAAAATCATATTTTTCATAAGATTCAATAATTTGTAAAGAAATATTCCAAAATTCTAGAATAAATAATTTATCAAATATTGTTCTTTTATGAAAATGAATATAATTTTTTTGATAAGGAGAAAAATTATTTAAATTACCCAACATAAAACGAAAAGTATTTCTTATTTTTTTATACTTTTCTTCAATTTGTTTTAAAATATTATCATCTAATCTAACATCTATATTATAATTGATGCTAGCAACCCATAATCTTAAAATATCTGCTCCTTTGTTTTTTATAATTTTTAAAGGATCAATAACATTATTAAGAGATTTGCTCATTTTTTGTCCAACACCATCTAAAACAAAACCATGGGTAATAACTTTTTTATAAGGAGCTTTCTGGAATGCAGCAACAGAAGTAATCAAAGAAGAATTAAACCAACCTCGATATTGATCTGCACCTTCTAGATAAACATCAAAAGAAAAAAAACTATTAGAAAATTTTTTAAAAATATTATAAGAAGTTCCTGAATCAAACCAAACATCTATGATATCTGTTTCTTTACGAAAAATATTATTAGGACTTTTTATATTTTTATAATTAGAAGGTAATAGTTGAGAAGCATCCCATTCTAACCAAATACTTTTACCATATTTTTCAAATAGATCAGCAATATGTTCAATAATATAAGTATTTAAAAGAGGTTCATTATCTTCTGTATAAAAAATAGGAATCGGTGTTCCCCAGGTTCTTTGTCTACTAATGACCCAATCTTTTCGATCTTTAATCATATTGAACATTTTAATTTCTCCCCATTTAGGAAACCACTCAACTTTTTTAATTTCCAAAAGTAATTGTTTTTTAATTTTTTCTATATCTAAAAACCATTGTGAAATAGCTAAAAAGATAATAGGTTTTTTGATTCTATCATCATGTGGATAAAAATGATTTATTATTTCTGAATGAATAATTAATTTATTGTTTTTTAAATCAGATACAATTTGAGAATTAGCTTCTTCGTAAAAAAGATTTTGGTACTTTAAAGCATTTTTGTTCATAATACCTTTTTCATTAACAGCTAATAAAATATCCAAATTATATTTTTCGCTTAATATAAAATCATCAACTCCGTGCCCTGGTGCTATATGAACCAATCCAGTTCCTTCTATATCTGAAACAAAAGTGTCTAGAATAATTTTACCTTGACGAAAAAAAAGTTTATTTTCGTAAACCCAATCTTTTAAAAAATCTCCTTTAAAAGTTTTTAAAATTTTTGTATTTTCCCAATTAAATTTTAATTTTAAATTTTCAAAAACAGAAGAACCCAAAATGTATTTATTATTTTCTACTTCAACAAGCAAATAATCTTTTTTTGGATGAACACAAACAGCAACATTTGCTGGTAAAGTCCAAGGAGTTGTCGTCCAAATAGCTAATTGAGAATTCTTAAATATTCCTTCTTTTTTATAAATAGGAAAAAGAAAAAAAATAGAATAATTTTCTTTCTTTTTATATTCTATTTCAGATTCTGCTAAAACAGATTTTAAAAAAGGTGACCAATAAACAGGTTTTAATTTTTTAAAAATTAATTTTTGAGCAATTAATTTACTTAAAATACGTACTTCATCAGCTATAAAAGAATTATTTAAAGTTAAGTAAGGTTTTTCCCATTGTCCTAAAATTCCTAATCTTTGAAACATTTTTTTTTGTTTTTCTACAAAATTTAAAGCTATTTCTTCGCATTTTTCCATAAACTTTTTTTTCGATAATATTTCGCTTTTGGAACTAGTTTTTAAAAAAGTTGTTTCAATAGGAAGTCCATGACAATCCCAACCAGGAATATAAGGAGAATAAAAACCTTGCATTGTTTTAAAACGCAAGATAAAATCTTTTAAAATTTTATTCAAAGCATGTCCTATATGAATATTACCATTAGCATAAGGAGGGCCATCATGAAGAAAAAAACTTGGATTATTTTTATTTTTTTCTAGAACTTTAGAATATAATTTTATTTTATCCCAATAATCTTCTAATTCTTTTTCTTTTTGATTTAAATTTCCTCTCATTGGAAAATTAGTAAAAGGCATCGACAAAGTATCTTTGTAATCTTTCTTTATCATAATTATTTCTCTCTTTTTAATTAAAAAAATATTTATATATTTAAAAAAACTATTTTTTAGTTAAAAAATAAAGTTTATTCAAAAACAGAAATCTTTTATTTAGTAACATTAAAATAAAAAACAATTACATCGCCATCTTGGACTAAATAATTTTTACCCTCTAACCTCAATTTACCTTGTTCTTTTATTTTTAATAAACTTTTAAGCTGAAATAAATCGTTATAATTACAAACTTCTGCTTTGATAAATCCTCTTTGAAAATCACTATGAATTAATCCAGCACATTCAGGAGCTGTCATTCCTTTTAGAAAAGACCAAGCTTTTGTTTCTTTTTTTCCTGCAGTAAAATAAGTTTGTAATCCTAAAAGTTGATAACCACTTTGTATAATTTCTTGTAAAGCGGTTTTTTTTAAATTATAAGTTTTTAAAAAAAATTGTTTTTCTTTTTCTGTCAAAAGAGATATTTCTTTTTCTAACAAAATACAAATAGGAATAAATTTGCTTCTTTTTGATCGACTATATAAATCCATTTTTTTAAAAAATAAATTACTTTCTAAATGGAATAAATCTTTTTCTTGAAAATTACCAATATAAATCATTGGTTTTAAAGATAATAAGTTAAAATTTTTAATAATTTTTAATTCTTTATCAATTAAACCAATTGAAGAAATACTTATTTCTTGTTCTAAATTTATTTTTAATTTATTTAATAATTCTGTTTCTTCGATAAATTCTTTTTCTATGATACTTTTTTTTTGTTTTTTTAATTTTGACAAACGTTTTTCGATTTGTTCTAAATCAGAAAGGATTAATTCTGTTTCGATAATTTTACTTTCTTCAATAGGATCTACTTTATTATTAATATGAATAATTTTAGAATTTTCAAAGCATTTGACAACATGAAAAATAGCATCTACATCTCTAATATGATTTAAAAATTGATTCCCTAATCCTTCGCCCTTTGAAGCGTTTTTTACTAAACCAGCAATATCTACAAATTGTATTTGTGTTTTTATAATTTTTTGAGATTGAAAAAGATTAGATAAAAAATCTAAACGTTGATCTTCTACAGTAACAACACTAAAATTTGGTTGAATCGTGGAAAAAGGATAATTAGCTTCTAAAACATTCATATTAGTTATAGCATTAAATAAAGTTGATTTACCAACATTAGGTAAACCAATTATTCCTATTTTCATAATTTTTATATTAACCTTTTTTTTAAATTTGGGAATCTAGAATTTTTATTTTTAATTATTATTAAACATTTTTTTCTCATTTATTAGTTTTCTTTCTTCAATTTTTAAATTTGATTATTATCAGGTTGAAAATGTAAATTTTTTTTTAATTCAAAATATTTTTCTGATTCTTTTTTAGCTGAATCAATTCTTTGATTTAGATCTTTTTGAGGTCCTTGATCGCTATTAGCGGTAATTGTAATAATAATAGATTCTAATTTGTCAACTTGTTTTAAATATTTTTCTTCTAGTTGTTTATATTTTTTTAATTGATGCTCTGCTTCTTTTAATTTTTGATTTTCTGTTTTTAAGTTTTCATTTTCTATTTTTAAATTTTGATTTTCTGTTTTTAATTTTTTATTTTCTGAATTTAATAATTTTTCTCTTTGATTTTCTAGAACTTTAAAAGGTTGAAGTTTTTGTTCTATTGATGTTTTTAAGTCTCTATTTTCTGTTTTTAATTTTGTATTATCAACTTTTAATTCTTCAATTTTTCCTTTTAAGTCTCTAATTTTATTCTCTAAGTCTTTGATTTTATCTTCTAATTTTTCAATTTTTATTTTTAATTCTTTAATTTCATTTTTTAATTCTTTAATTTCATTTTTTAATTCTTTAATTTCATTTTCTAATTCTTTAATTTTGCTTTTTAAATTTTCTTTTTCGTTTTCTAATTCTTCAATTTTACTTTTTAAATTTTCTTTTTTTTTTTTTAATTCTTCAATTTTGCTTTTTAATTTTTTTTTTTCGTTTTCTAATTTTTTAATTTTTCTTTGTGATTCTGTATTTTGTAATTCGGAATCTTTTGAAACTTTTTCTTCTTCATTTTCTTTATTGTTTGTTTCACTTGTTTTTAAATTATTTTTTTCATCTTGTGGTTTCGTTGATGAACCATTATTATATTGTTTTTCTGAATTTTCTTTATTACTAGAAAGAAAATTTTTATTATTATATAAATTATTTGATTCTTTTTTTTCTTCTTTTGTTTGGTTGTCTGGAAAATGTCCTTCTTTTTTTTCTTTTTCTTTTGATTGTTCATTAATTTTTAGACAACCATAAAACATTAAAATTACAATTATAATTAATGTAATTAAAAATAGATTTAATTTTTTAATTTTTTTCTTTAGATTTTTCATTTTTTCCTCTTTTTATTATTATTTAAATATATCTTTTTATCTAAAAATTATATTTTAATTTACTGCTAATTTTTTAAACTAACTAATTTCTAATTATATTCTTGCTATATATGAATATGAATTATAATTTATTTATGTTTTGTTTCTTTAATGAATTATTACTCTCTAATTTGATTATTTTATAAATGAAAAGAACAAATAAATTAAAAATTTAGATTTTATACAACTAAATTTTTATTCATGTTTTCTTTTTACTCATAAATAATATTTAAAAAATAATTTTCAATTTCCACATTTTTACATTTAATTTATTTCAATTTAATTACATTATAATATATTTTTACTTAAAGAAACCATCTTTCTTTTTATTTAATAAAAGCACATTAGAAAGTAAATATATTTTTAAAACTACTTAAATTATAGAATAAATTAATTTTTGATTACATTTTTTAACATGTATCTAATAAAGAAAATTGTAAAAAAAAGATAATCTATTTTTACTTTTAATTTTTAATAAATAACAAATAATATGTTGATAAATAGTAATATTAATAGAGAATATTTTACTAAAAAATATAAAAAAATTATTAAAAAAATTATTCAGCTTATTATTCAAAATAATTTTAATTTATCTTATATTATTTTATTTTATATTCATTAAATTTGTGTTATATTTTTTTTAGTGTATTTTGTTTTATTTTAATGATGAATTATTGTAATTCGTTAATTTTAAAAAAATGATGAAATTAAAAATTAAATCTATAGAAAGAAAAGAAGTTAAAGGAATAGAAATCAAATGAGTTATCTAATGACAAAATTAAAAAATATTATAAATTCTAAATTTACAATATATATATTTTCTTTTGTGGTAGTTATAATATTTTTATTTTGTATTTATAGTAATAAAAAAAATAACAAAAACGAAGAAAAAATCGAAAAAATAAAAATACAAACAGCTTTACGACCTGTAAGTGATTTTTTAAATGAAAAAATAAAACCAAAATTACAAGAAAAGGGAGTAGAACTAGAAGTTTTACATATAGAAAGTTATACAAAAAATCATGATGATTTAGTAAATAAAAAATGTGATGCTAAACTAGATTCTCATCTTCCTTGGTCTTATTTCCAGAATGAAGATAAAAATATAAAAACAGAAATAGAAGTTTTATCGCTTTTATATTTTCCTAAATTTGCTATTTATAGTTTAAAAGAAAGTAGTATAAATAATGAAGAATCATTAAAGAATAAATTTAATGAAAATAAAGAAATAAAAATGTTGCTTCCAGAAGAAAGAACACAAAAAACTTTAGCTTTACGTTTGCTTGAGAATTTAAAATTAATAGAAAGAAAAAATGATCGTACAGATGATCGATTAACCACTAAAGAAAAATTTCAATTATCACAACAAGATTTTGTTATAAAACCAAATATAAAAATGGAATTTTCAAATGCACTAACAGGTTTTTTTAATCAATTTAAAGGCGGAAATTATGATATTTGTTGTAATTATCCAAAAGTATTAGGAAATAATAATCTTCAAAATTTTTTAAATACAATTAGCACAATTGAATTAAATGAAGATACAGAAAAGAATGAAGAAGATTATAAAGATCCTCTTTTACCTTATATCATTTCGATAATAGTTAGAAAAGAAAGTTTATCTCAAACAAAAATACAAAAATTAAAAGAGGTTTTTGAGGATAAAGAAATATTAAAATCATATTGGGAAAAAGAAAAAGAATTTGCATGTGGTTTACAAAAATATGATATCCAAAAAGTAATTTTTAATATTAATAATTCACAATTTCAATAATTAAAAAAATATAAAAAAATTAGAAATTACTTTTTTAAGTAAAAAAATCTAAATGATGGAAAATATGAATTGAAAAAATTAATAAATTTGTTTGAAACTTTTTTTAAAGTTTTATTATCTAAAAAACCCAGTTTTAGCAATAATTATGATAATAATCAACCTTATCTATTGTTGGAAGGAATTAAAGTAACTTTATTTATAACATTTCTTTCTTGTTTTATATCTTTTTTTATTGGTTTATTAGGGGGAATTTGTTTATATTTATCTAAAATACATAAGAAAAAGAAAACATATTTTATTATAAATTTTTTTGTAAATATTATAGTATCTACTCCTTATTTACTCCTATTTATTTTTATTCTTGATTTTATTTTACGTCCTTTTTTGAATCTTAATTATGGTTTTAATGTTGGATTAATTTTATTAAGTTTAATTGTAAGCGCTTTGTTTTCGAAACATTGCGAACAAGTTTTTTTACAAACTAATCCTGAACTTTATTCAACTGCTTTTACTTTAGGAGCAAATAATAAACAATTTATAACTTTATTTTTATTACCAGAAGCTAAACCGTATATAATTTTAAAATTAAATTATCTTTTTATTTCTTCTTTGGCATATTCCAATGTTTTAGGGTTTATTGGAATAGATGGGATAGGATCAATAGCTTATAAATATGGATATGAAGGACATGAAGAATTTAAACCTCAAGGATTTAGTGATTTTGATCTAATTTGGTCTTGTATTTTAATTGTGTTTTTTTTAGTTCAATTATTTAATTTAATTATTGAGTTTATATACAATAAATTAGACAAAAACAAATAAAAATAAAAATGAATTAATTTTTAATAAATAAAAATTCAAAAAATTAAAAACTATTTAAATAAAATAATAAAATCATAAGAGATTATTTAAAAAAATTTAAAACATCATTTTTTGAAATTATTTTCGAAAATGATGTTTTCTTTTTTAAAAAATTTTTAATTTATAATAAAATTTTTAATTTATAATTAATAAAAAAATATTTCTAGATAATTTGATTCTAATTTTAGAAAAAATTTTTGTTTTGAAGTAATTATATTTTAGTGGAACACAACCATTCTAGAAAAGAATTTTTATTTTAATCAAACAAGCGAAAAAAATTAATAAAAAAAATTTAGATTAAATTTAAATAAATATTATGAAACATTTTTTTTAATAAATCGTTTTCAAAATAAATTTGTATTTTTTGGCTTATTGTGTTAAAATAAGAATAGTTTGATGAAAAATTTTTAGAATGGTCTCAAAGAGGAGTTATTATATTAATTTATGGAAAATAAAACACTAGAAGATTTTAATATTGTAAATATATTATTGTCTATTTATAATCTATTTTTTTTAGTTCAAAAAAAAGAGGTTATAAAATAAAATAGTGGTCCCTTTAGAAATTTTTTATAAATATTTTTCTATTCCTATTTTAATTTTTTTAAATGCTGTTTTTTCTTCTATCGAAGTTTCTTTAATTTCTTTGAATCCAAACAAAATTGATTTAAAAATTAAAAAAGGTTCTAAAAAAGATTTAAAAATTAAAAGGATAAAAGAAAAACCCAATCTTTTTTTATCAGTTATTCAAATAATAATTCATACTTTAACTTTTTTACAAGGAATTATAATAAATCAACAAAGTAGTTTAGGTATAAACCGTCATATAATAGAGATATTAGTTATTTTATGTTCTATTATTTTCGGAGAATTATTACCAAAAAGAATTGCTTTAGCTTTTCCTCTTAAAACTGCTTACTTTTTTGTTAGTTTTTTTAGTTTTGTTTGTTTTATAATGCAGCCTTTAGTTTGGGTTTTAAATAAAATAAGTGATTTTATTTTGTTTGTTTTTAGAATTAATACAAATATTAAAAAAACAAATAATGTAGATGAAGATGAGTTAAAATTAATATTAAATTCGTCATATAAGACAGGAATTATTAATAATAGCAAAAAAGACATGATTCAAAATATTTTTGATTTTGATGGTACTTTAGTTTCAGATATAATGCGTCATAGAAAAGAGATTATAGCTATTAATTCTGATATTACAAAAGAGAAATTGATTGAATTTATTTCACGAGAAAAATATACAAGATTTCCAGTTTATGAAGGTAACATTGACAAAATAATTGGTATTGTCCATGTTAAGGATATTTTTAAGGGGCTTTTAGAAGAAAATAGAAAAAATAAAGATATTAACATAATAAATTCAAAATTTACTTCAATAACTTTCGAAAAAACTTTCAACATCAAGAATTTCTTAAGAAAAACCTATTATGTAATAGAATTTCAAAATATTAGTGAATTATTTAAAGAAATGAAAATCAAACAAAATCATATCGCCGTTGTAGTTGATGAATATGGCGGAACAGCAGGGATTGTAACAATTGAAGATGTTATTGAAGAAATTTTAGGAGATATCGAAGATGAATATGATAAACAAAGTAAAGATATTATTAAAATTTCCGAAAAAGAATATATTTTACAAGGAACAGCTCATTTATACGAAATAGAAGATTATTTAAAAGCTGATCTACCTACTGAAGATTACGATACATTAAATGGTTTTATATTAGCTAAATTAAAAAGAATGCCCGAAAAAAATGAGAAGATCAAAATAAATTATAATAATTGGATATTTGAAAGTCTACATTATGATGGTTTAGTAATTAATACAGTAAAAGCTACTAAATTAGAATAATAATAATTAAAAAACATAAAAAAAATTAAAATTAGAAAGAGTTAAATATAATTGTGGATTCTTTTTTTCCTCAATGCTCTTTAGAACATTTAGAAAAAAAATTAGATACTAATTTTGTTCAAGGATTAACAAAAGAAAAAGTAAAACAAAATTTTTTAAAATATGGTTTTAATAAATTAAAAGAAAACAAAAAAGAAAATTTATTTAAGAAAATTATTAATCAATTTAATAATTTATTTGTTTATATTTTATTGGCTATTTGTTTTTTTACTTTTTTTTTAGGATTAATAGAAAATCAAAAAGAAGAATTATTTGAAAGTTTATTAATCTTTTCAATTATTTGCATTAATTCTTTCTTAGGTGCTTTATTTGAACACCATAAAGAAAAATCTCTGTTCTTAATTAAACAAAAAACTAAACCTTGTGCAAGAGTATTAAGGAATAGTGAATTAAAATTTATTTTAAGAGAACAAATAGTGATAGGAGATATTGTATTTTTAGAAACTGGTGATATTGTACCTGCTGATTTAAGATTAATAGAAACTCATAATTTAAAAACAAATGAAGTTATTTTAACTGGAGAAATATCATCTGTTGTTAAAGATGCTGATATTTTACAAAAAAAATTTCTAAGTCATAATTCTCCTAATTTAGTTTTTATGGATACTATAATTGTTTCAGGAAGAGGACGCGGAGTTGTTATTAAAATAGGGCAAGAAACACAAATTGGAAAAATTAATAACCTAGTTATAACAGAGAAAAAAAACAAAACTCCTTTGGAAAAAAATATTCAACAATTATCTAAATTTTTAAGTTTAATTATTTTTTGTGTTATATTTCTTAACTTTATTTTGAATTTAATCAAATATTTTTTTATAAACGAAGTAATAACTATAACAATAATAAAAAAATTATTTTTATCTTCTATTGTTTTAGCTGTAGCTATTATTCCTGAAAGTTTACTAGCAATAATAACTATTATTTTAGCTATAGGAGTAAAAAAAGTAATAAAAAAAAAGGCTATTGTTAAAAATCTAAAAACATTGGAAACTTTAGGCGCTGTTAACATTATTTGTACTGATAAAACAGGAACATTAACACAAAATAAAATGATTATTCAAAAATTATATTTAAATTACACTTTAATAGATATAAATAATGATTTAAAATTAGATTCAGATATTAGCCAGATAATTAATTATGGTATTTTATGCAATGATAATTATTCTTCAATAAATAATATAAAATACTATGAAAAAGAAAATTTATTATTTGATCCAATAGATCAATCTTTTATAGATTTAGGAAATTTATGGAAATTAGAAATCAATAAAATTCAAGCAGAAAATAAAAAAATAAAAGAATTTCCTTTTGATAATAACTATAAATTCATGGCTACCATTCATAAAATAAACGATCAAAAAAATTTAATTATTATAAAAGGAGCTTATGAGACAATTTTAAATTTATCTTATTATATAAAATACAAAAAAAGATTTATTTTAAAGAATAAAAATAACTTGAAAAAAATAGAAAAAAGTTTAAATTCTATGTCTTCAGAAGGATATAAAGTTTTAGGAATAGCTTATAGTTATATAAAAAATAATGATTTTAATTTAAATAACTCTAATATTGAAAAAATATTATCTCAAACAAAAAATCAAATAATTTTCTTGGGCGGCGTAGGGATAAAAGATTCTGTTAGATCTGAAATTTTACCCACCATTAAAGAATTAAAAAAAGCTTTTATCACTCCTATCATGATAACAGGAGATAGTTTGCAAACAGCTATCAAAATAGCTTCTGATTTAAAAATATTTCAATATCCAAAAGATTTAGCTATAACAGGAGAAATTCTAGATAAATTAGAAGAAGATAAATTTTTATCTCAATTACATTTAATCAAAGTATATGCTAGAGTTAATCCTGAACATAAATTAAAAATTATAAAAGCTTGGCAAAAAAAAGAAAAAATTGTTGCCATGATCGGTGATGGAGTCAATGATGCTCCAAGTATTCAAAAAGCTGATATAGGAATAGCTATGGGGAAAACAGGTACTGACATTACAAAAAATACATCAGATATTATTCTAATCGAAGATAATTTTGAAACTATTAAAAACGCCATTAAAGAAGGAAGAAATATTTTTGATAATATCAAAAAAAGTATTATTTTCTTATTAAGTTGTAATGTTGGGGAAATAATAGTTATTTTATTAAATACTTGTTTAGGAATATTTTTTTTTAATAAAGATTTTGTTATTTTGAATACCTTACAAATTCTTTGGATTAATCTAGTAACTGATTCTTTAGTAGCTATATCTTTAGGAGTAGAATTACCTGAAGAAAATTTAATGAACAAACCACCACGTTCAATAAAAAATTCTTTATTAAATAAAAAAATGATTTATAAAATTTTATTAGAAGGTTTTATGATTGGTTTTTTTTCATTTATTGCTGCTTTTATAGGATATAAATATAACAAAAATAATAATCAATCTGCACAAACAATTGCTTTTATGGTTTTATCTTTATCTCAATTAGTGCATGTTTTTAATTTAAGAAGTTTTAATAAATCTATTTTTAGTTTAAAAATTAACTTTTATTTAATAATTTCTTTTATCATTAGTGTTTTTTTACAAATTATTATTTTTGTGATTCCTTTTTTTAGACAAAGATTCTATTTATCAAATTTTTTATCTTATATAGATATTATGATTATTATTATATTTTCTATAATGCCTTTAATAATAATAGAAATAATGAAAAAAATAATTAATATATTTGATAAAAATAAAAAATATTAAAAAATTAATATTTAAAAAATTTTTTTTAACGATAAAATATAATATTTTATTAATATAAAAGATAAAAAAACACTTCAATTTCTCAAAAAAACAGATTTAATTTATGATGATCAATTTTAGTCTTATTTTAAAAAAAAGAATTTAAAAAAATGTTTTAATATTTTTTAATAATAAAAATTTACTATTTAAATTTTGTGACATTTTCGACAACAAGGTTGATAATCTTTTTTATCGCCTACTAAAATAATTGATTCTTTTTTTTTGAAATTTTTCTTTTTTATTCTCTGAGTACGGGTCGCTTCTTTTCCACAAAAATAACAAGAAGCGCTACATTTTGTAATATGATCAGCGATTGATAATAAATAAGGCATCGAACCAAAAGGACATCCCCTAAAATCTAAATCTAACCCTGCTAAAATAAATCTTATTCCTTGATAAGATAAATAATTCACAATTTTTTCAATTTCATTATCTAAAAATTGAACTTCATCGATAACAATTAAATCAATATCTTTTTTTATGAAATTATAAATTTCTTTACTTTTTTTAATTAAAATAGCTGGTGTTGATTCTAAACAATGATTAATTAACTTTTTTTCATAAGAATAACGGTTATCTAAAAATGGTTTTAAAACTAAAAATTGAAAAGAATAAAAATTAAAAAAATTAATTATTTTAATTAATTTGGTTGTTTTACAAGAAAACATGGGACCACAAATTACTTCTATAAATCCTTTTTTATTAATTAACTTTTCGATAATAGGATCAATTTTTTTATTCATTGTTAATTCCTTATAAAATTTATTTGTTTTTAGTGAAATTAATTTATAGAAAAAATATATAAATAAATTAATTTTTAATAAAGATTTTCAAAATTAGGACTTTCTTTTTTAAAGATTATATTTTCTTTTCTTTTTTTATCTAAACTTTTATTTATAATTTCTAATTTTCTTTGGAAATATGATATTTCATTCTCTAATTTGATTTTTTTATTGGAATTTTTTTTATTATTTTAATGATTTTATTTTTAATTTTCATAAAATTTATTTTTCTATTTTGTTTTTAAATTTTCTATTTTTTATTTTTAGCATCGCATAATTTTAAAATTATCTATCTTATTATTATACTAAGTAGTTACATTAATTTTTTAATGATTTTTATTTTTTAATAAAAATTTTTTTTATTTCATTAATTATTGAATCAACAAAATTTAATAAATCAAATAATAATTAAAAATAAAAAAACTAAATTAAGATTAATTTTTATTTTTAATTATTTATTTTTCTTTTTTAAATTACTTTTTTATTTTTATGATTTATTTTCATGTTGAAATCTTTTTTTCACTAGAATTTTTTGATTAAAAATTAATAATAAATATTATAGTTATTATATTAAGAAAGGTTTACATTAAAAAAAATGAGTTTTAAAATTAAAGGCCGTTATTACAAAATTATTCCTTTTATCTACATTATCTCCATTTTAATTTTTTGTTTTTTATTTATCATACACGCCTCCTTTCATCAGTATCATTTAGAAACTGAAAACAGACGAACAGCTTTAAACAAAGATATTAAATTAGAATTCAGAAAAATGAATAATGACATTTACCAAGAAAATGAAGATTTAAAAAAAGAAAACGAACAATTAGAAGCTCATTTTCAAACCATTTTTAAACGTCTGAAAAATTTTTTAAATCTAGAAAACAAAAATTTAAAAGATCAATTAGACGCTTTAAAAAAAGATTTTAAAAAAAATTTTAAACTTTTAAAAAATGAATTAAACGTTTTAAAAACTAATACTAACTATGAAATAAATGATTTAGAAACAAAAATCGAAGTTTTTAAAAGAGATTTTGAACTTTTAATTAACAAATTTTACCCTTTAAAAACAGATGTTAAAAATTTAAAAATAGATGTTAAACAATTAAAAACAGATGTTAAAAACATTTTTGAAAGTTTAGAATGTTTAGAAAATGCAAGATTAACAAAAAATCAAAAAGAAATAATAACCTCCATCTTAGCAACTAAACCTTATATTAAATACTATGATTCAGAGGGGAATACTATTCGAGAATATTGTTTTTTCAAAAATATGCATCCCACTCAAAAAGACATCAATGGGCGAACTGTTTTTTTTGATAAACAAGCTTTTCAAGATTGTTTAAATAAAATTGGCATTAGTTGTTATCCCATTCAATGGTCTCATGGCCGTGACCACTTAGGAGAATATGAATTGGATAGTGATGGAATCAAAAAAATTAAATATCTTTGGGCGGTTTCTAAAAGTAATTATCAATTTATTCAAACTAATAAACCTGATGTAACAACAGAACTTTTAACAAAAGATTCATATGGTGCTAGGGAAGATTATAATATTAATAATTTTTATAATGAAAGTTGGTGTTTTTTAAATACTTGTCGAAATATAGACATATTTAAAACATTTTCTGAAGAAATTGAGTCTGAAAAAATGCCTTATCTTCGTTTAATAACTAAAAACTTAGAATTAGAATTTGATTGGTTAAAATTTATAACTTATGAATTTGAAAATTATTGTTCTTATAAATTTAGAAGACTTTTTAAATCTTGTATATATAACTTTAATGCTTTAAAAGAATATATCAATAATTTATCTCCTACTGATTTTAAATCTTTTCAAGTTTTACATAGATTAAATAATATAGATTCTAATAAATTTCATGATAATTATCAATATAATCTATATTTTCAATACAATCGCCAAGACCTTATTGATTGGTTAAAAAACTTAGATTTAAAAGACAACGAAAAACTAATTAAAATTCGTGAGTGGGCGATTTATAATATAGAACAAGAACAACAACAACAAGAACCAGAATTTACTAATACTAAAAAAGAATAATTAATGTAAAAGAAAGGATTACTATGTTTCAATTTATTTGAAAAACACTTTATTATCGTCTTTTTTCTTTTCTTATTGTTACTACTTTACTTCTTTTGTGTTCTCTTTTAATTATGCGTCTGGCTTCTTGTTGCAAAAGAGAAAAAATAGTTTAAAATAGAATCAAAAGGAAAAATATTTTAAAAAAAATGAATAAAAAAAATAATAAAATTAATAAATTAATTTTAGGTTGGGGTTTTGTTATTTCTTTAATTATTCTGACTTTAAGTGTGATTGTTTTTAATCTTTTAGAAACTAATCCTAACCCAGAAAAAAATAATTTAACAAAAGATGTTGAAAATTTAAAAACAGAAAATAAAAATGAAATTACAACAGAAAATCAAAAAGAAATTACAACTCCAAATGAAATAACCACCACCACCCCTATCTTAGCAACTAAACCTTATCTTAAATATTATGATTCAGAAGGGAATATTATTCGAGAGTATCTTTTTTTTCAAAACATGCACCCCACTCAAAAAGACATCAAAGGACGAACCGTTTTTTTTGATAAAAAAGATTTTGAAGATTGTTTAAATAAAATTGGCATTAGTTGTTATCCTCTCCAATGGTCTCATGGCCGTGACCACTTAGGAGAATATGAATTTGAAAGTGATGGAAATGAAAAATTAAAATATGGTTGGCCAGTTTCCAAAAGTAATTATCAATTCATTCAAACTAATAAACCTTATGCAAAAACAAACCTTTTAACACGAGATAAACATGGTGATGATGATTTTTATAATCGAAGTAATTGTTTTTTAAATACTTGTCAAAATATTGATATATTTAATGTGATTACTGAATTAGATGATTATTCAAAAATACCTTATCTTCGTTTAATAACTAAAAACTTAGAATTAGAATTTGATTGGTTATATTTTATATCAAAAGAATTTAAAGATTATTGTTCTGATTGTTATAAAAATATTTCTAATTATATTTATTGTTTTGATCCTTCTGCAAATTTAGAAGATTTAAAATATGATATTCGTAATTTATCTTCTGCTGATTTTAAATCTTTTCAAGTTTTACATAGATTTAATAATAATATAGATTTTGATAAATTTGATAGTGATTACCAAAAAAATATATATTTACAATACAATCGCCAAGACCTTATTGATTGGTTAAAAAACTTAGATTTAAAAGACAACGAAAAACTAATTAAAATTCGTGAGTGGGCGATTTATAATATAGAACAAGAACAACAACAACAAGAACCAGAATTTACCAAAAGTAATAATGAAGAATTCATGTAAAAGAAAGGATTACTATGTTTCAATTTATTTTAAAAACACGTTAATATCGTCTTTTTTCTTTTCTTATTGTTACTACTTTACTTCTTTTGTGTTCTCTTTTAATTATGCGTCTGGCTTCTTGTTATCATTTAGAAACAAAAAACAAATTAAACCTTCTCAATCAAAAAAATAGAAAAAAAGCTAAAGAAATAAACATTTCTGTCCATAATCAAAATCAAAAATTAAAATTATATAAAAAGTGTATTTTAATAATGCTCATCATATTGAAACATAATTAATTAAAAATCACAAAATATCGGTAAAATAAAAAATATATATAAAGAAGAGAGAAAAAATTCAGGAGGTAAAACCATCTACGGAACACAAAATTAATTTAGAAGACTTACCAGCAATGCACCCTAAAAAAACCCCTTCCTCAGTTCAACTAAATAACAAAATGAAGAGGTTATAATGATAATATGGAATAAAAAATGAAGAAAAAAATTAATAAAATCTATCTCTATAATTTTTTTAAAAAAATAAAAAAATACTAATAACCTGTTAAGAAAAAAACAAAGGAGTATCAAATATTAACAACGCACTTCTCTCCTCATTCACTACACAACAATTTAATAATCAAAATAGGTTACTTTTGTAATATGAAATAAAAAATGAATAAAAAAAAAGATTATAACAAGTGTTTTTTTGTTATTTATAAAATTTATGACTATCTAGAATAATTACAATATAAAATAAAGATATTCACTTTTCTTAATTTTTATTAGTTATTTTTTGTTATAAAAATTGATAGTTAAATTTGTTTTTATTTCTTATTTTTTTTTACTATCCCTTTTTTTTATTGGTTATGTCTTTTGATGTTCTTTTTAAATATCTTTATTATTTTTTATTTTATTTTTTATCTTACTAATTTTTTATTTTATTATTTATTTTATTTTTTATCTTACTAATTTTTTATTTTATTATTTAAACATAACAACAAATAATAATATTCAGTGTTATTTTCTCATATCTTAATATTTAGAAATTTAAAAACAAAAAAGATAAAAATAATAAAAAATTTTAAAAATTAGTCTTTTTTTATTCCTTAAATTCTTTATTTTTTTGATTTCTTTTCACTTTTTTGTATAAATATATAGTAAAAGGATTGTTTTTTAAAAAAACTTTTTTAATTCCAAAAAAAATTCGCCAAAAATAAAAATAACTTAAAATGGTTATCTCTTATTATTAATTTTTTTCAAAATGTTCAGCAGGTAGGAAAAAAGAGACAGAGTGAATTTAATTTTATGTTTAACTAATATATTCCAATCTTACTTTCTAATATATTAAAACTTTTTATTAACTGAAATAAGTTCGTTTTAAGAAAAAAATAATTTTTAGAGGAAACTAAAAAAATAATTTTTGTATTTTAACTTTTTAATTTAAAGTATATTTATGATATAACATAGAAAGTATTATATTTTTATTTTTAATATTTATTTTTTAAGTTAATTTTTATAAACATAAAAAAAGGAGAAATAGATACAAATGAATAATTTGATTTTATTTTTGTAAAGTTTTTTTGCTTTTTTAGGTTTCAATACAATAGATATTTATCAACAAAAGATGGATTTTTATTGAAAACCTTTAGAATTAAAAAAATAATTAATGTTTTATAAAAAAAAATTAAAAAATGAATGCAATATGATTTTAAAAAATGAAAATTTAGTAAAAATAGAATATAATGGAGAAAATATCAATTTAGAAGATATAAAAAAAATGTTGAAAATTCAGATATTTATGAAATAAAACATCTTTTATTTGTAATTTGTAATTGTCGGTTAAAGCAGTTCGAGAAATTAAGTCAATTTTACAACCAAAATCAAAAAGATATCAAAAAATGATAAATTAAATATGTATATTTACTTCTAATGAAATTATTTTGATTTTTCTAAGAACATAACTAAAAAAGATCAAAGATTGATTTTTTTTATTTTTTTGTGTTACTTAATTTCTTCAAAATGTTTTTTTAATGATTTTTGTTTATTTTTCATTTGAAAAAGAAATTTCAAAATTTTTTTATTTAAAAAATGATAATAATAAAAAAAATTAAATAAAATTCAATTGTCATTTTTTAAACTAAATAAGTATATATTAAAAAGGTCTAATTTTGGAATATTTTTTGATTTATACTGCTCAAAAAAATTTTTCTGTTTATTATTTTTACAAAATCTCTTAAAAATTTCTGATAAAAATAAATATTCTTTTTTTTAATTTATCATTGATAAAAAATAATTTTAAATTTTAAAAAAATAATCTCAAAGTACCAATTTTTCTTTATCTCAAAAATTACCCTAAAAAAATCCTCATAACCAAAATAAAAATAATGATAATAACTGTAAAAAAAAAAATATCTAAAAATAAAGAATAATTTTTAGGATTAAAATAAATTTTAAAATCTTATTTTTACTCATTGGGATTTATTATCTTTAAATTAAAAAATTATTAAAAAATTAAATATTTTTATTTTTTATATAAAATTGAATTTTAATGTTGACATTAATGAAAAAAAGTAATAGAATATTATTAGCAGTCTTAATAGATGATTGCTAAATTAATAAAAAAATAGACAAAATAGAGGTATAAATTTGCTTTCTAATCGAAAGAGATTAATTTTGAAAGCTATAGTCGAAAATTATTCAAAAGAAGACAGACCTATAAGTTCTGATTTATTATCTAAAATACCTTATCTTCAATTTTCTAGTGCTACTATTCGTTTTGATATGAACCAGTTAGAAAAGAAAGGTTATTTATGTAAAAATCATAAATCCAGCGGAAGAATTCCTTCTTTAAAAGGTTATGTTTTTTATCTTAATAATTTAATAACTCGTAAACACGAAACTATTGAAATTTTTTCTTTATTCGAACTATTAACAAATAAAAAAAGTTTAAATAAAGAAAAAATCGTTAAGGAAATTTTGCAATTGGTTTCTAAAAAAACTAATCATATAATTATAAATGTTAAACCTGATATTTTAAAAACAAGTAAAATCAAAAAAATTGATTTATTTTTTGTTAATTCTAAACAAGCAGTTATTTCTATAATAACTGATAAGGGTAATTTAGAACATCAAAATATTTTTTTTGAAAAAAAAAAAGAGTTTATTATAGATGATTTACAAAAAGTTATTAAACTTTTTAATAATTTACTAATTGATAAAAATATAAACGAAGTTTTAAACATTATTCAAAGTAACTATTTTAAAGATAAAATAATTCAAAATTTAGAATATCAAAATCAATTAATTCATTTTTTTTTAGAATCTTTTTATAATTTCTTAATTAACAATACTTCTGTATATGGAATATCTAATTTTTTAGAACTATATAAAGAAAAAAAACACACTGATGATATAAAAGATATTTATGAAATTCTTGATAAAGAAAAATTAATTAATTTTTTTTGTAATTCACGAAAAATTATTTGTAAATTAGCTAATCAAATTAGTTTAATACCTTATAAGAAATTTATTTTTTTATCTATACCTTACAATATTAATGAAAATGAAAAAGGTTTTTTAGCCATTTTAGGTTCTGATATAATAAAATATCAAGAAATTATTCCTATTTTAGAATATTTATCAGCACATATATCGCATTTATATGATAATAAATAAAAAAATAAACTAAAGAAAATTAAAGGAGTTGCTGAAATAATGGAAAAAGAAACCAAAAAACAAAAAAATAATCTTTGCGATCATTCAGAAGAAGAAAATAAAAATAAAAAAACAAATAACATTGATGATAATAAACTAGAAGACCAAAACCAAGAAAAAAAATCTAATTTTTCTTCTTCGAATTCTAATGAAGAAAAAGAAGATATTTCTGAAACAGAAAATAAGAAAGAAGAAAAAGAACATAAAAAAGATATTTCTGAAATAGAAAATGAAAATAAACAATTACAAAAAGATTTAGAACAAATAAAACAGAATTGGCTTAATGATAAATTAAGATATCAAGCAAATTTAGATAATTTTCAAAAAAGAATTAAAAAAGAAAATGATAATTATTTAAAATATTCTTCTATGAATTTAATTAGTAATCTCTTAGAGCCTTTAGAAAAATTAGAACAAGTTTTAGAAACAAACTACGAAGAACCTTTGTTAAAAAATTTTTTATCCGGCTTTAGAATGATTAATAAACAGATAAAAGAAGTTTTAAATAAAGAAGGAGTTGAAGAAATTAAAGCTTTAAGAGAAAAATTTGATCCTAAGATACATTATGCTTTAGAAAAAACATCAAATAAAGATGAACCAAATGGAATCAATATTGCCGTTTTACAAAAAGGTTATTTATACAAAGATTTAATTATAAAACCAGCTATGGTTAAAGTTAACGAATGGAGTGATAAAAAAAATGAAAACAAATAAAATAATTGGAATCGACTTAGGAACAACTAATTCTTGTGTCGCTGTTATGGAAGGAAAAGAAGCAAAGGTAATTATAAATTCAGAAGGTGGTAGAACTACTCCTTCGATCGTTGCTTTTAGAAATGAAGAAATTCTAGTTGGCGAAGTAGCGAAAAGACAAATGTTGACTAATCTAGATACAGTAATATCCATTAAAAGACATATGGGAGAAAAAGATTTTAAATTAAATATCAAAGGTAAAGATTATACTCCTCAAGAAATTAGTGCTATGATTTTAAGAAATTTAAAAAAACAAGCTGAAGAATATTTAGGAGCCGAAGTATCAAACGCAATCATTACTGTTCCTGCTTATTTTAATGATGCCCAAAGACAAGCAACTAAAGATGCAGGAAAAATTGCTGGTTTAGAAGTAAAAAGAATTATTAACGAACCAACAGCTGCTGCTTTAGCATATGGTTTAGATAAACATGATAAAGAACAGAATATTTTAGTTTTTGATTTAGGTGGAGGAACTTTTGATGTTTCAATTTTAAATTTAGCAGAAGGTAATTTTTCTGTTTTATCAACTGCAGGAGATAATCTTTTAGGTGGAGATGATTTTGACAATAAAATAATTGAATTTTTATTAAAAAAAATCAAAAAAGATCATTTAATCGATTTAAGCAAAGATCGTACAGTAATGCAGAGATTAAAAAGTTCATCTGAAAATGCTAAAAAAGAATTAAGTAATGCTACGTCAGCACAAATTTCTTTACCATTTTTGACAATGCAAAGTTCTAGTGGTGCTCAAACTCCTATTCATTTTGAATATACTTTAACAAGAGCTAAATTTAATGAATTAACTCAAGATTTAGTAGAACGTTGTTTAAAACCATTAAGACGTGCAATTAAAGATGCTAATATTAAACCAGAAGAAATTCACCAAGTTCTTTTAGTAGGCGGTTCTACAAGAATTCCGGCTATTCAAGAACTAGTAAAAAAAGAATTAAATAAAAATACTTTAAATAAAAGTATTAATCCAGACGAAGTAGTTGCAATGGGTGCGGCTATTCAAGGTGGTATTTTATCAGGAGATGTAAAAGATATTGTTCTTTTAGATGTAACACCTCTTTCTTTAGGAATAGAAACTTTAGGAAATGTATTTACTAAATTAATAGAAAGAAATACAACTATTCCGACAACTGCTAAACAAGTTTTTTCTACTGCAGAAGATAATCAACCTTCAGTTGTGATACATGTTTTACAAGGTGAAAGACCTTTAGCAAGAGAAAATAAAACTTTAGGTCGTTTTAGTTTAGACAATATTCCTCCTGCTCCTAGAGGTGTTCCGCAAATAGAAGTTACTTTTGATATTGATGTAAACGGTATTGTTTCTGTTAAAGCAAAAGATTTAGGTACAAATAAAGAACAACAAATTACTATCTCAGGTCATGGTTCGTTAACAGAAGAAGAAATAAAAAGAATGATTAGAGAAGCAGAAGAAAACGCAGAATCTGATAAAATCCAAAAGGAGAAAATTGATACTTTAAATCAAGCTGATAATTTAATTTTTCAAACTAAAAAATCTTTAGATTCTCTTAAAGACGAATTAAAACCAGAAGAAAAAGATAAAATAACAGAACAAATAAAAAATTTAGAAGAAGCATTGAAAAAAGACGATATTGCTATTATTAAAGAAAAAATGGAAGTTTTAGAAAAAGAAGCGCAAGCAATAGCAATAAGGGTTTATCAAAAAGAACAATCTAAACAAAAAGAAAAAGAAGACAATAATAAAAAAGAACAACAAAAAGAATCAAAAGATTCAGAAGAAAAAGTAGTAGACGCAGATTTTAAAGAAGAAAAATAATTTTATTAAAAAATTATAAACCAAAAAAAGAAGTCTTTTTTTGGTTTATTTTACTAATTTTCAGATTTTTTGTAACAAAATTTTTATAGGAGTAAAATATGAGTTCTAAAAGAGATTATTATGATATTTTAGGAATTTCTAAAAATGCTACTGAAAATGAAATAAAAAAAGCTTATCGTACACTTGTCAAAAAATATCACCCAGATGTTTCCAAAGAAGCTAATGCTACTGAAAAATTTAAAGAAATTCAAGAAGCATATCAAATTTTAAGTAATCCCGAAAAAAAAAGAGATTATGATAGATTCGGGCATAGAAATGATTATAATAATTTTAATAGTAATAATTTTAAAGATTTTAGTCAAGAATTTAATTTTGAAGATATTTTTGAAAATTTTTTTGGCAGTAGTAAAAATAAACAAAGTCAAAAAAGAAATAAAGACAAAATTGAAGATAAAAATATAAATATTACAATTGATTTTTTAGAAGCTTGTTTAGGCGTTGAAAAAGAAATCCAATTCCAATTTGAAGAAGACTGTCATGAATGTAATGGCACAGGTGCTAAAAGTAAAGAAGATATTCAAACTTGTTATTATTGTGATGGAAAAGGTTATATTAAAAGAACTCAAATGACTTTTTTAGGTAGCGTTTCTACTCAACAAGTATGTTCATATTGTCAAGGAAAAGGACGAATAATTCTTAAAAAATGTTTATTTTGTAAAGGTTTAAAAAGAGTTTCTGGAATTAAAAAAGTAAAAGTATCTATTCCTGCTGGAATAGAAAGTGGAATGACTATAAAAATTAAAAACCAAGGAAACAAAATAGGAAACTATAATAGTGATTTATATATTAATGTTGAAGTAAAATCTCATTCTTTATTCGAAAGAAAAAACCAAGATATTTATACAAACTTATGGATTAATTTTTACGATGCTATTTTAGGAAATGATTTTAGTGTTTCAACTATTCATGGAGAAGTTAATTTAAGAATACCAGAAGGAACTCAAAGTCATACTCAATTTAGATTAAAAAATAAAGGAGTACCTTACTTAAATTCTTCTTATCAAAAAGGACATCATTATGTTACAGTGAAAGTAAAAACTCCTCAAAAATTAACAAGTCATCAAAAAAAACTTATCCAACAAATAAAAGAATTAGATCAAATAAACGAAAATACAAAAAAAAATAAATCTTGGTTTTTTTAAATTAATCTCTATTAAAATAAAAAATATATTATATAATTTGTAAAAATGATTATTTTTAAAAATTAATAGGAGAAAAAATGATTTTAGTAGTCTATAATAATAGAAAAAAAAATGATTTAACACCTTATTTTTATTATGCACTTGAAGAATATATTTTAAATTTTCTTCCTCAAAAAGATCAAACATTTTTTTTTCAATGGGAAATAAAAGGAATTGTTATTGGTAAAAATCAAATTATAGAAAATGAATTAAATATGGATTTTGTTAAAAAAAATAATATTAATTTTTTCAGAAGACCAACAGGAGGCGGTTGCGTATATAACGATACAGGAACTATAATTTTTAGTATTATTTCAAAAAAAAAAGATAAAAATTTTAGTTTTAAAAAATATTTATCTCAAATAATAGAAATATTTAAAAAAAAAGGTATTAATTTACATTTAAGCGAAAGAAATGACATTCTTTTAGGAGATAAAAAAGTTTCAGGAAATGCCTTTTTACAAAATGAAAATGGTGTTATTATTCATGGGACTTTACTGTACGATTGTGATGTTGATACGATGTTTCGTTGTATCTCTCCTAATAAAGAAAAATTAATTTCTAAAGGTATTGAAAGTGTATATTCACGAATTACTAATTTAAAAAAATATTTAAAAAATACAACAAAAAAAGAATTAGTACAATATTTAAACGATCAATTAACAAATGAACAATATATCTTAGATCATGAGGAAATATCTAAAATAGAAAAAATGTCTGAAAAATATTCAGAAAAAAAATGGATTTTTGATGAACATCCGCAATATGATAAAAAATTAAAAAAAAGATTTAATTGGGGATATTTAGAAATTTTATTATCTTTAAAAAAAGGAAAAATAAAACAAATATTTTTAAAAGGTGATTTTTTTAATAAAAATGATAATTTATCAGAATTCTTAGAAAATTTTTTAAATGTAGAATATACAAAAGAAAATATTAAAAAAATACTACAAAATGTTGATATAAGTAATTATATATTAAATAGTAATAACAAAGATTTTGCTTATTTATTAGAAGAAGGTATTTTAAATTTAAAAATGTAATTTATTTTACAATTAAAATTATGTAAATGAATAAATTATTTTTTTAAAAAATATTAACTAATATTTTTTTACATAATAAAAAATGAAATTTAATTAAATTTAATGAATTAACATTTTTTATTTTAAAATTCTGTTCCATCATTTCTATATTTTTTTTCTTTTATCAATTGACCACTTTTTTCATCATATTCATTTATTAAAAGAATATTTTTTCCATCCCAAAAATAAGTTTTTTCTTTTACTAGTTTATGAGTTTTAGGACTATATTCTTTAATAAACCAAACTGTTTTTCCATCAGGACGATAATTAATTGATTTAATTAATTTATTATTAATATCGTATTCTAATTCTTCTTCAATTGTTTTGTTATCTTTTGCATACTTTTTAACATTTTTAACATTTTGAGAAGAATTAAGTTCTTGTTGAGAAAATTCATTTTCTTTTTTATTTTTATTAAAAAAAATAAAAAAGAAAATCATAATAATCACTACTAACAAAAATATAATAAAAAAAAAATTAAAAAATAATTTTGAATATTTATTTTTTGTATTTTTTTTATTCATATTAAAAAACTCCTTTTTTTAAAAATAAAAAAATCTATTTTTATATATATTTTTTTAACAATTTTAAAAATGGAAGAATTTTAAAACTAATGAAGAAAAAAATTATAATAAATATTTTTCATATTATAAAAATTTTTTTACTATATTTATAATAAAAGATAAATATATTAATATATAAAGATATATTTATTTATTTTTAAAAATTAAAATAATTTTTATAAAAATGACTATTAAAAGTCATTTAAATTAATTATATTATATTATTTTTAAATTATTAAAAAAAATTAAATTTAACATACAATTTAATATATATCTTATTTAATAATTTTAAATTAAATAAGATATATATTAAAAAAATAAAAAAAACGATAATAAAATAAAAAATTAATTATTTTTCAAAAATTTCTTGATATGATGAAAATTTAAAATCATAACTAGGTTGTAAATGAAGAACTTTTTTAATTTTTCCTTTATCTAAAATAGCTACTAAATCACATAATGTTTTAATGACCCAAGAATCATGAGAAATAATAACGATAGTTGTTTTAAATTTTTTATTTATTTCATAAAATAATTTTAAAATTTTTTTTCCAGTTGATTCATTTAAAGATGAAGTTGGTTCGTCGCAAAAAATAATTTTAGGTTCATAAACCAAAGATCTAGCGATTGCCACTCTTTGTTTTTGTCCACCTGAAAGTTGTTTCGGGAAAATATTTATAAATTGAGATAATTCTACAAATTTTACAATTTTTAATACTTTATTTTTGATTTGAGATTTACTTAAATTTCTTATTTTTAAAGGTAAAGCAATGTTATCGAAAACATTTAAATTAGATAAAAGATTAAAATTTTGCCAAATAGTACCACTTTCTGAAATATTAAATTTTTTATAAATTTTAGTTTCTTGATTTTTATCAGGTTTCATTAAACCATTCATTATTTTCAATAAAGTCGTTTTTCCTGAACCAGTTGAACCTACTAAGCCAAAAATTTTATATTGAGGAACGGATAAATTAATTTTTTGTAAAACTGGGATAGGTTTTTTGTTAAAAAAAAAAGTTTTATAAAGATTCACTATTTTTAACATTATTTTTAAACAATAAATCCTTTCTCATTATAAAAAAATTAAATTATTTGTGTTGAAAAATTATTTAATTTCTTAATTTATTTAATTTTAACATATAAAACGAAGATATTAACAAATAAATTTAATTTTTTTTATTTAATATTATTTCTTCTAAAAGATTCCAAGGCATACTAGCACATATAACTTTACCAGGAAATTTTTTTACTAATAAAAAAATTTGCAATTCTTCTTCTAAAAGATTATTTTTAAAAAAATTATTTTTCAACATATTGATAAAAATATTTTTTTTGCGAAGAGCTGTTTCTATTTTTTGATTTTTTAAATAAATAGACATTAAAGATGCAGAAGCAGTTAAAATAATACAACCTTCTGTTTCGTATTTAATATCAACAATTATTTGTTTTTCTAATTTAACTTGTAAAATAATCCTATCACTACAAGAAATATTTTTTTTTTCCATAATTAAATAATCATTAGAATTGTTTTTTTTTATCAATCCTTTATTATTAGATTTATGGTAATGTTTAATTATTAAATTTCTATATAATTCATTTATATTATTCAATTTCTTAAATTGCCTTCTCTTTTTGAAAAATTAAAACGCTTTAATTATTTCAAGATTTAAAAATAATTAAAGCGTTTATTTTATTTTTTCTAGTTAATATAATATATTTTTGAAACAATGCTTGTTCATTATCTAATAAAAAACATTTATTTTTAATACTTTTTTGAAAAATTTTAATGGAACCAGCTGAAATTAAATTTTTAGCTTGATTTTTGGAATAAGCAAGTTTAGTTTGAACTAAAGCATCAATTAATGAAATTTGTTTGTTAACTTCGAAAAAAAATAAATGTTTTTTTAGTAAAAGAAAATCTTCTATTTTAAAAATTATTTCTTCTTGATTAAATAAAATATTATTTACTTGAATACATTCTTCAACAATATCTTGTCCATGAACAAATTTAACAACTTGTTTTGCTAATTCTTTTTGAGCTAATCTTTTTTCTGGATTTTCTTTAGTTTCTTTTTCTAATTTTATAATTTCATTTACTTCTAATAAAGTTAACATTTTTAAATAGTCAATAACATTAATATCCTTAGAATTTAAAAAAAATTGATACATTTGGTAAGGAGAAGTTAATTTTTCATCTAACCAAATAGCATTATCTTCGCTTTTACCTATTTTATCGCCTTTATTATCTAATAAAAGTGGGAAACTCATTCCAGCTACAGATTTAGTATCTGATAATTCATTAATTTCCATTTTTCTTATTAATTCTAAACCTGAAGTTATATTCCCCCATTGATCAGAACCGCCAATTTGTAATTGCACATTATAATTTTTATATAGATAATAAAAATCTAGTGCTTGGAAAATCATATATGAAAATTCTGTATAAGAAATACCTGTTTTTAATCTTTGGGCTATTTTATCTTTAGAAATCATATAATTAATATTAAAATGTTTGCAATAATCCCTAAAAAAAGAAATGAGACATATTTTAGAAATCCAATCATAATTATTAATAAAATTAACTTCATCTCTTGATAAAATATCTTCCATTTGTTTTTTTATTTTATCAGGGTAATTATTTATTTCTTCAAAAGACAATAACTTTCTCTCTTGAAAAGTTATTTTTTTTTGGGATAATATTTTTTGTAATTGTCTTTTTATTTTATTAGAATTAGTATTAACTTCTTGAAGAGACAACAAATTTCTTTCTTTATTAATTTTAGGATCTCCTATTAAAGTTGTTAATCCACCTATTAAAATAAAAATTCGATGACCTTTTTGTTTTAATAATAAAAAAGTTATAATCTGGACTAAATGTCCTATTGTTAAAGATCCCGCAGTAGAATCAAAACCGCAATAAAAAAAAATTTTATCTTGATTTAACAATTTTTTTAATTTTTTTTTATCACTATAATCTTTTATTAAATTACGA